>JANMGF010001578.1:0-6268 GCA_031374535.1 Polyangium sp. (in: bacteria) | reverse complement strand
CTCGTCCCACCACCCCCGATGCCTTCCCCCTTCGTCACGCGCCTCGCCTCCTTCCAGCGCTCCTTTCGGCTCGCCGTGGAGGACGACGCTCACCGCCGCACCTTCGCCGAGCTCTGGGATCGTGCCCAGCGTGTTCGAGGCGCGCTCACGGACGGGGCGCCTTCGCTCGAGGGCCGTGCCGTCGCGATCCTCGTGTCTCCTGGGGCTCTCTGGCTCGAAGCGTTCCTCGGGGTCGTGCTCGCCGGCGGCGTCGCCTTGCCGCTCTCGCCGCTTTATCCGCCCGCGGAGCTCGCGTGGTTCGGCGAGGACGCGCGTGCTGGGCTGGTGATCGTCTCCGACGATCAACACGAGCGCGCCGCCTTGCTCTGCGAGGGCCGCCGCGTCCTTCGTGCCGAGACGCTCTCCGATGGACCGCGCCCCGAGGGTGATTCCGCGCCGCTCGATCCCGACGACATCGCGCTGCTCCTCTACACGAGCGGCACCACGGGCAAACCCAAGGGCGCGATGATCACCCACGCGAACGTCGACGTGCAGGCCGCGATCCTGCGCGAGGCGTGGGTTTTTCGCGAGGAAGACAGGCTCCTCCACGCGCTCCCGCTCCATCACCTGCACGGCCTCGGGATCTCGCTCTTGACCTCGCTCCTCGCGGGCGCCGCGGCGCGGATGCTCCCGCGCTTCGACGCGCGTCGCGTGTGGGAGGCGTTTTGCGGGCCCAACCCGCCCACGGTCTGGATGGCCGTACCCACGATGTACCAGCGTCTCTTCGAGGCCTTCGACGCAGCCGACGAGCCCACCCGCGCGGCGTGGTCGAGCGGCGCGCGTGCCTTGCGCCTCGCGACGAGCGGATCGGCCGCGCTCCCCGTCACCCTCGCCGAGCGCTGGCGCGCCATCACCGGCGCGATCCCCCTCGAGCGCTTCGGCATGACCGAGATCGGGGTTGGCGCGACGAACCCGCTCGACCCCGCCGGCCGAAGACCCGGCTCGGTGGGTTTGCCCCCGCGCTCCGTCGAGGCGCGCATCGTCGACGAAGGAGGCAACGATCTCGATCGGGGCCCCGGCGAGCTCTGGATCCGCGGCCCCAGCGTGTTCAAGGGATACCTCGGCCGCGACGAGGCCACGCGTGACGCCTTCGCCGAGGGCCGCTGGTTCCGCACCGGCGACGTCGCCGAACGCGCCTCTGGCGGCGCCCTGCGTTTGCTCGGACGAACCAGCGTCGACATCCTGAAGAGCGGCGGCTACAAGCTCTCGGCGCTCGAGATCGAGGAGGCGCTGCGCGAAAACACTGCCGTCGCCGAGGTCGCGGTCGTGGGTTTGCCCGACGAGGCGTGGGGCGATCGTGTCGTGGCCGTCGTCGTCCCCGCCCCCGGCCGCGCCGCCGAATGCGCGCCGGACGTCCTCCGCGGCTGGGCCAAGGAGCGAATCGCGCCGTACAAGGTCCCACGCGAGGTGATCGTCGCCGAGGCTCTGCCGCGTAATGCGCTCGGCAAGGTCGTCAAACCCGAGCTCGTGAAGGCGATCCAGGCCGGGACGATCACGCCGCGTGACGGGTCTCGATGATCCCGATCCGCCCGAGCATCCGCCGGATCGATCGGAACGCATCCGCTCGACCGAACTGCAAGAGATGCCCGCCGTGGAACGTCTCGAGCGGCGCGCGGAAATGCTCGGCCATGCGTCGCGCGTGATCGAGCGGCGTGATCTGATCCCCCGCCGCGCCCACGACGAGCAGACGATCGGGCGTGACCAAGGACGGCCTCGCGAGTGGGCTCGTCACGCGTAACGCCGCCTCGATCGCCTGGTGTTGTTTCGCCTGCTCCTCGGGCGTGCCTACGAGCAGCCCCACCGCGCGCGCCACGTCGGCGATCGAGGCGCACGGCACGATCGGCACCGCGAACGCGAGGCTTGGATCAATCGTGGCCCAGAGCGCTGTCGTGTAGCCGCCGAGGCTCATGCCCATCACGCCCACCGTGGGCGCGCCGCGGTCCCGCAAGAGCGCTGCGAGCGCGCGGAGGTCCATGATCGCCTGCCGGAAGCCCTCGATCGTGAAACGCATGTCGGGCGAGGGGAACAGGCTCGAGCCCTTCGGCGCCCTGCCTGCGTGGAATGGAAGCACCGCGATCGCCACGTCCATCCCGAGCTCGAAGACCCAGGGCACGGGCCAGATCCGCTCCTCGAGCGAGAACTGTCCGCACCGATAGCCGTGCACCAAGATCACGACCGGGCGGGGCGTAGCGTGCAGGAAAAGCCGCGCCGACGCGGTGCGGTTGAGCTCGTGGCCGAGGTAGTCCACGCGGACGCTCTCGTCGAAGGGTTCGAACTCGCTCGGCCACGTCGCGTCGAGCACCATGCCTCCGTCCGCGCCGCCGATCAGGCGCACCCGCGTGAGCTCGACCCGGGGGATCGTTGGTTCCCCAAAGAACGAGGCCGGCGCCTCGAAAAACTCGGGTTTGTCGTAGATCGCGCGGATCGCTTCGAGCAGCTCGAGGCGCCCTTCGTGGTCGAGGCCCGACGGATCCGCGGAGCGGACCCTCTCGCCCCGCACGAGCATCGCGGTGCCGATCGTCTTGTCGAACCCGGAAGCAGCGGTCGTCATGATGCGGCGTAAAACCACTGTCGAACGCTCCCTTCGTGTTCGACGCCTGGGGGCTTGACGGGGTTTGTCCCGTGAAGCCCCCGAACCCCTTGTTCAGGGCGCCGTCACGACGAGGCGCGACGCGGCGGCGGCCACCACGTCAGGTAGCAAGAAGGGGACCCGCCGCGTCTGGTTCTTCCGCCAGAGCTCGGCTTGGTCGCGGAAATGTGGGCTCTGGGAGTCCCACACCGCGCCGCCCGGAAGCGCATTCCATGCCTGGGGCCCCGTCGGATCCAGGTCCACGACGAGGCGCTGCGTGGGACCGAAATCGTAATCGTAGCGAGGCGTCACGTCGAGCCGCGCCGTGAGCGAGAAGTCGGACGAATCGACCGAGAAGCTGTCGCCGTGCCGCGGAAACCCGCTGGGAAACACCGAATCACCCACAGGCGGGATCGAGAGCTGCCCGAGGATCGGGAGGATCGCCTCGAAGCGAACCCTGTGTCGCGCGCCCCAGCGGTATGCGCCGATGTCCGGGCCGACATCCTTCGCGAGCGTCCCGATCGCATCGACGAGCGCCCGCACGAGCCGCTCGTGTTTCGACTCGATCGCCGGCGTCGCCATGTCGTCCCAGAGCGCGCTCTCCTTCGTCGTCGGGTCGTACGTGGGCAACGTCTCGGGCGTCCCGAGTGTGATCGAAAGGATCGCCTTCGCCCTCTGATCCCGGGGCACGAACGGCCTTCCCGCAAGCTCGAGCTCGTCGCCCATCACGCGCTCGACGAGCCGCACGAGCCACGCGTTGAACAGAAGCGTCGCCTGCGCCGCGCGTGCTTCGATCGCCGTCTCGCCAGCCTCGGGCAAGGGCATGTTCGTGTCCGGATCGATCCCGCTCGCCGCCTCGTAACTCGCCTCCGCGCCCCACGCCGTGAGCAGCGCTCGCGTTTTCTGCATCGCCGCCGCGTCGTAGCCGGGATCGGCCACCACCGCCGCGAGATCCGGGTGCGTCCCGGGGGTCGTGCGCTCCGCCTCCGCGCGGTCGATCGCCTCGATCAACGCGGGCGCGAGCCGCGAGCCCATCGCCGAGCGCACGTCTCCTTGGATCTTCGAGAGGTCCTCCGTCGTCGCCTCGTCGAGCCCCGCGAGCCGCTCCTGGATCCGACCCTCGCGAAAGCCGATATCCCACGAGCAAGCGAGGTACATCGGCGTCCCGTCGGGCAACGTCCCGTTCGAAGGATCTCCGTCGATCGAGTCGCCGATCGGATCGTTGTTCGCCGTCGCGAGGAACCCTGCCGCGGGGTTTTTCTCCCAGGGCACGAGGTGGCTCGGCAAGGCCCCCGTCCACTCGGCCGATCCGTCGCCCGGCAGCACGAGGCAAGGCAACGTGCCCGTGTACGTCGCCGGATCCCAGGCCGTCGCGGCTGGTTTTCGGGTCGGCACCTTCGCGTGCGAGGTCCAGAGCACGTTGCCCTGCGTGTCGCCGATCGTCCAGTTTTGCGCGCCGACCTCGAAGCCGTCGAGCGCGAGCTTCGCCTCGTCGACATTCTTGGACCTCAAAAGAGCCAGGATGGCTTTCAGCTCGTTCGTCGGTTCGTCCCCGGTCCAGCGCACGCTCACCGCGCCCTTCGCCGGATCGATCGGGGCGACAGAGTGATCGGGCAGGATCTCCGGCAGGATCGGCCCGTGGTGCGGCACGACGGGGAGCTTGTACGTGTACGGCGCGCCGGCCTGGATCAGGATCACCTCGTCGATCGTCTCGACGGCCACGTTTTTCCCTTCGAACACGACGGCCTTGCCGTCGGGCGTGAACGTCTCGGCGTAGAGATCCGTCACGTCGTACCCTGCGACCGTCGCGCCCCAGGCGATGTGCTCGTTGTGCCCCAGGATGATCCCGGGAATGCCGGGGAACGCGAGGCCCGAGACTTTTACGCGCGCCGCGGGATCCTTCGGCGTGACCTCCATCGCCACCGGCCAGAAGATCGCGGGCGCCGCGAGCGTCAGGTGCGGATCACTCGCCACGAGCGCGTGTCCCGTCGCGCTGCGCGCCCCCGCGACGGCCCAGTTATTCGAACCGAATCCTTCGGGCGCGAACAGATCCTTCACCTTGCGGAGCGCCTCGCGGTACCGCGACGTCCGCGCGCCGAGGTCGGGAAGGGCAGGCGAGGGGCCGGGGGTTTTCCCGCCAGACGGTCCCATTGGATACCCCGTCGTCGTCGTCGCCGGCTCGAACGGGGCGAAGCGGTAGAGCTCGCGCAAGATCCCGCTCCGCTTCGCGACGAGCGGATCGGCCGCGGCGTTCGGGAAGGTTTGTCGGATCGTCTCCATCGAGATCGTATCGGCGAGCTCGCCGTCGGCCGAGTGCGAGAGCAGGTAGGACTGAAGCCGCGCGATCGCGAGCGCGTCCACGCCCGTAAAATCGGTGAACGCCTCGACCGGGATGAGGAACAGCGCCGCCGGCAGCGCCGCCTCCCTGTTTCGCAGCGCGCGGAAGTGTTGCGTGACGCCGTCCGCGAACGCATCGAGGAGGCCCTTCTCCTCGGCCCCGAGCGTCTCGTACTGCTTCTTGGCCACGCGGTGCAGCCCGAGGCTTCGGAACACGATGTCGTTGTCGATCACGCTCTCGTCCGCGTCGGCGAGGATCTCCGCGAGCCGACCCTCCGCGACGCGCCGGTAAAACTCGATCTGCAGGTGCCTGTCCTGCGCCATGAGGTACCCCTCGACCCGCACCGCGTCCTCGAAGCTCGACGCGTAGATGTGCGGCCTTCCGTCCTTGTCCCGCACGACGTCGACCGGGGCCGCGAGGTTCTCGACGTGGATCCGTTCGGCAACGGGGAGGTCTTCGCGTTCGCCGAGGGGGCCGAAGGGATCCCCGGCCGGGGGCGTGTTCGTCGTCGGGTCCGAGCAGCCGGCGGCGAGGGGGACGAGGGTCAGGGCGGCGAGGGTGAAAAAATGGGCGATCGAGAGGCGTCTAGGCTCTTGCATGGGGCGAGTTTCCTCCTTTTCGGGACGAGCCGCCCGGTCTTCGCCTCGCCGAAAATTCGTCCGTTTGTCCCTCTCTCTGGCAAGGGACCACCCATGCGCTTGGTGCAGGCTCCCGCGCCTTCGGGCTCCCCGCCCGTCAGACCGTCCTTCGGCGCGCATTTCGTCGCCGCTTCCCGCAAGACCGAGCTCCTCTCGGAGCTGCGCAGCCGCGGCTACGTCGTCGCGAGCATCCTGCGCCCCCCGGCCCCGGGGCGGCTCCGCCAGGCGGTCGAAGAGGCCGTCGAGAGCGCCCTCGCCATGCGCGGCGCTCCCCCGCCCGCCGTCAGCGCCGACGCCGATGCCGCCGCCTCGCTGCGGGATCAGGTCGTTCGCGCCCGTGGCCTCGGCTCCTTTGGCCTCGCCCTCTCCTTGCCCCCGCTCGTCACCCTCGCCGATGGCACGGACGCGCCCTCCCTCGGACCCTCCGACAGCGCCGTCCTCACCGTCTTCAACGACGCCGCCCAGGCGGGCCCCGTCGCCCTCGTCCTCGACGAGACCGACCGCGGCCTCCGCATCCTCGCGCCCGTCCGCCTCGACGAGCTCGTCGCCGACGCCGCCCCGACCCGCCGCGGCCTCCCCGAGCACTCCCGCGTCGTCGCCCGCGCCCCCGCGCCCCTGCCCGAGCCCGAGCCGCACGACGCGCGCCCCATCACGAACGAGCCGCCCGCGCCCGACGCCGACGCG
>JANMGF010001576.1:0-5079 GCA_031374535.1 Polyangium sp. (in: bacteria) | reverse complement strand
GTCGCGCTCGAGCTGCCCGATCATGCAATCTGCCACGTCCGCTCGGGAGATGCGGTCCCAGGGCCAGAACCTCGCCTGCTCGTGCACGCGGTAGCGGCCCGTGCGGGGCCCCTTGGTCAGGGTCGGCGGCCGGACGACGGTCCAGTCGAGCTCGCTGGCGGCGACGAGTGCTTCTTGGCGGTCCTTGTCTTCCATGATCCCCGGCATGACCTTGCGCGTCATCCAGGCCGAGAGCCCCCAGGTCTTGCTGTCTCCGCTCCCGAAGGCGGTGAGCACCACGAGCCGCCGCCTGCCCGCCCGCTGCATCTGCTCGAGGATGATTTTGGTACTGTCGGTGCATACGGTCACCTCGCGGGCCCGGCTAGGCGAGGGGCCGATGCAGCACAACACGCCGTCCTGGCCGGAGAGCGAGTCGGCAACGGTGGCCACGTCGCTCATCGAGCCCTGCACGACGCGGAGCTTGGCGTGCTCGAGCGCGAGCTTGGCCGGATCGCGAACGTGGGCGGTGACCTCGTGGCCCGCGTCGAGCAGGAGCTGAACGGCCTCTCGACCCGTGCCACCCGTGGCGCCAAAGACGGTGACCTTCATGGCAGGATCCACATCGAGGGAAGGAGAGTCGAGAGGGACTGCGACTGTCAAGCGTGAACATGGCCGCGGGGCCGTCGTCCGTCGTCCCCGCGACGGATCCGCGTGCGTGGCGAGAGTCATTCCGTTCGCGGTTTTGCCCTCGCCTTGCGGCGGGCTTCTCGACGCTCATGGCGCTCGCGAATGGGCCGGACGAGCTCCTCGATCTCCGCTGCGATCATCTTTTCCATACGTTGTTCGAAAGCGACGCCGAATCCCGAGGGCATGACCATCCGGAAACCAGTGTGATTCTCAGCATCTTCAGGAGCCCCCTCCAATCGAAGTGGAATGCCGCTCTGCACGAGCTTGCATCGAATGCCGATAAAGGCATTCTGTATCGCGCCCATCGAGTCGATGCTGTGACTAAACTGAATCGAATCGTCGCCGAGTCCCAGGATGATGAACGGGCATCTCCACTCCTCGGCGCCAGGGGGCCATTCAGGACAACCGACGCGGACCACGACGATGCCCCCCACGGCATCACGTCGCTCGAGACGGCGCTCGGCAAGCCAGCGCGGTCGTTTGGTCTTCGATGTGGTCTTTCGAGGCTTGGACATGGTGACTTCCCAAATGTCCAGCTGCACCAACCGCGCTTGTTCTGTTCGCTCTGGTCGTCCCTCGACCAGCAATCCTCGCGGTCGATGTTCGTCGGCAGCGCTCGGCAAAACTCCTGCCAAAGCGCACCGCCCCCCGCGGCGGCGTCCAGGCATCGGTTCAAGGTCGGCTTGGGCCGCCGCTTCGCCACCTCCGCAATCTCCCCGCTCAGCTCCACCGCAACGGCGATCGCGACGACGGTGGGGCCTACCTCGATTGGCCGAGCAGCCGAGCGGCACGAGGGCCATCGTCGCGCAGCCCAGGAGCCCGAGGGAGAGGAGGGGGCGCAGGCGTGGGAACCTCATTGCCCAAAAGCAATCAGACCCCTTGGGCTCCGTCAACGGGTCCGTTAAGCCACGTCGGGCAGGCCCGGGATACCCACGAGCTCGGCGCTGACCTCGTAAAGGCGGCGCCCGACCGCGCGATCGTGCGAGGCCTTGGACGACGGCGCCTCATGCTCGTCCGAAAAGTATTTACATGTAACGGACGCGAGCGCGGGATCAATGGCGAGCCGGACGGACGTGGCGGCCCCCTGCGCGACCGTGCCCCCGCCCATGCCAAAGCCACTTCGCAAAAGCTTCGTGCCAATGACCCCCGGGTGCAGCGCGTTCGAGGTGATCCGCGTGCCCGCGAGGCGACGCCCCATTTCGTAGGCGAAGAGGACGTTCGCCAGCTTCGACGCAGCATACGCCGAATACCCGTGGAAATATCGCTCCGAGCGCAGGTCGGTGAAATCGATCTTCCCGCGGTTGTGGGCGATGGAGCTCACCGTGACGATGCGGGCGCCGTCGCTCTTTTGCAGGTGCGGCAAAAGGAGATGCGTGAGCAGGAAGGGGGCGAGGTGATTGACGGCGAACGTGGTCTCGAATCCGTCCTCCGTGAGCTTCCGGTCGTGCATGAAGACGCCGGCATTGTTGAGGAGCACGTCGAGCCGATCCACGCGGGCGAACACGTCCTCGGCGAGCGCGTGGACCCCGGCCATCGAGGAGAGATCGGCGGCGAAGGGCAGGAGGTCGCTCGATCCGCTCTCCTTGCCGAGGGCCTCGGAGACGGCCTGGGCTTTGGCCTCGGTCCGGCCGTGAACGAGGACGCGGGCGCCGCGACGAAGGAGCTCGAGCGCGGTCTGCCGCCCGATTCCGTCCGTCGCACCCGTGATAAGGACGATCGGCTGGGGCATGGTGCTTTCTACCATCTCACGCAGGAGACGTCAGGGGTTCGAAGGCTCGGGCGGACCGGCGTCCCGGACCGCGACGGAGCCGATGAGGGACATGTGGCGGCGCTCGTAGTTCGGGTCGTCGGAGGCCGACTCGAAATAGATACGCGTGCCGTCGTCGGAGAAGAGAGGATATCGCTCGCTCCAGGGGTTCTCCGTGAGCGGACGGACGTGCTTTTGCTCGAGGTCGAAAAGGAAAACGTCGCCGCTGCTGGTGAACGTGAGTGATTTGCCGTCGGTCGAAAACGAAGGGTTTTGCGCGGCGTAACGAATGTCGATCGGCATGAGCTTGCCGGCCTCGACGTCGTACACGGCGACGCGCTCTTGACCCCCGAGGCGCTCCATGACGAGTTTTTTGCCGTCACGGCTCGCGTCGAGGCTCTCCAATCGTTCGTTCTCGGGGACGACGTACACCGGCTTCGCTTCGGGCGGCGTGGCGCCGAAATCGACGACGTAGAGCGTCTGGCGGGGGGTCTTCAGGGGCTTCTGCGCATCCGCTTCGCCTCCGCCCTCGGCGGGATCCGGAGGGAACGCGACCGGCATATGGAGGAAAGCCAGGCGGCGCGCGTCGATCCAGGCAAACCCCGAGAAAAAACCGTCGTCAGGGGTCCGCTCGAAGAGGGTCTTGCCGTCGTCGAGGGAGACGACGAGCAGGCTCGCCGCGCACTCGCGGCAGGCGCGATCATAAAGCGCCACGGCCTTGCCGCCGGCGGGGACCTTGGGCGAGGAATACCGGTGCTCGGCGTCGATCCGCAAGCGGCGGGCCTTTCCGTCGGGATCGACGACGGTGAGGGTCTTGGCCCAGCCGAAGAGGTCCTCGGCGAAGACGACGCGGCTGCCGTCCGGCGCGGCCGAGGGATAACTGAAGAGGTGATACCCGCTCCAGAGGAGCTTCCGTTCCTCGCCGGGCTTTCGCCATTCGAGGGTTTCGAGGCCCGTGATCCAGGTGAGGTTCATCGTGCGCGGCGCGACGAAAGGCGTGATGCCGGCGGTCTTCACGAGAAACCCGAGCGCGGTGGAGCCGCCGAGGGCGTCGTCCGCGCCGAGGGTGCTATGGTAGGTGACCTTGGCGGGACCTTTGTCGAAGCTCTTGCGCCGTTTTTCGAGGTCCTCGTACGTGCGTTGCGCCTCCTCCAGGCGGGCGCCGCGGTTCTCGACGTATTGTTTCGCCTTGCCGACGTGATCCGCGAGCTTGATGTCATTGCCCTGGAAAATGCTCTGTATCGCGGGGTGCTTGACGAGGTGGGGCACGACCTGGTCGAAGGCCTGGAGGGCGAGGGTCTCGGCGAGGCGGCGGAAGGCGGCGGGCTTTTGCGCGCCGCCGGCCCAGCCGGCGAGGTGGCCTTGCTGCGGGACCTGGTCGCCGACGTGGCGGATCTCGATGGGCGCATCGGCGCGAAGCTCGAAGTAGCCGCCCTCGACCGGGTGTTCGATCGTCTCCGGAGTGAGCTTGGCCGTGACGAGGAACGAGGCGCGGAGCTTTTTCGCGGCGGCCTCGGGGCTCTCGGCGTCCTTCAGGACCGCGAGGATCTCGGGATCTCCAGCGCGCACGGGCTGAAAACCGATGGCGTCGAGGCGCTGGCAAAGCTCGTTGACGAGCATGGCCGAGGCGCGAGAGCCTTCCCAGAAGTGCCCGTCGAGGTCGACGGCGACGACGACGCGGAGCGGCTCGGGCTCGCCGAAGGAGCGGACCCCGAAGAAGGCAGCGACGCCGGCGATCGCCGCGAGGCCGGCGAAGAGCGGCCAGAAGCGGCGCTTTCGGGGGAGGAGCTCCGGCGGGATGTCCGTCGCGGGCTCGGCGGTCTCGGGAGAGGAGGTCATGGCCGTACGTTCGCGCATAACCTCGCGGCGGGCGGGAGGCAATGGTAGCCTCGTGAGGACCGGCCGAAGGGCCCGAAACACGGAGGAGCGCTCTTGCAAAGGACGATGCGGGCGGTGGTGGCGCGGCGGGCCGGAGGGCCCGAGGTGCTGGAGCTTGCGGAGGTGCGCCGGCCCGAGCCGCGGGAAGGGCAGGTGCTCGTGAAGGTACACGCGGCGGGGGTGAACGCGTCGGACCAGTGGATTCGATCGTTCAGCCCGAACGTGTGGGCCCTCGAGCTTGTGCGGGGAGCGGCCATCGCGGGGCTCGAGCTGTCGGGGGTGGTGGCGGAGCGAGGCCCGGGGGCGCGGCATTTCGAGGTGGGCGACGCGATCTTCGGGGCGCTGCCGGGGACGTGGAATGGGGGTGCCTACGCCGAATACGTGGCGCTGTCGGAGGACTGGATCGCGAAGAAGCCCGCGCGCATGTCCTTCACGGAGGCGGCGGGCGCGCCCATCGGGGGAATGACGGCGCTCGAAATGGTGCGCGTGAAGGCGCGGGTCTCCGCGGGGGAGCGGGTGCTCGTGCACGGGGCGTCGGGCGCGGTGGGGGCGATCGCGGTGCAGATCGCGAAGCTCGCGGGGGCGCGGGTGACGGGGGTGGCGAGCGGGAAAAACCTCGAGTACGTGCGGTCGCTCGGCGCGGACGAGGTATTCGATTACACGAAGGAGAACGAGCGCCCGTCGGGGAGGTTCGACGTGATTCTCGACGTGGTGGGCGGGTTGCCGCTGGATTCCGTGCTGGAATGGACGGGGCCGGGGGGTCGGTATTTCTCGACGACGCCGACGCC
>JANMGF010001557.1:0-9442 GCA_031374535.1 Polyangium sp. (in: bacteria) | reverse complement strand
CACGGCGCGGTGCACGGCGTCGAGCCCCTCGTACTGGAGCGCTTGTTCCTCGGGCGTACCCACGAAACGCCCCACGGCGCGCGCGACGTCCGCAATGGAGGCGAGCGGGATGATCGGGACCGCAAAATCGATACGCGGGTCAATCGTCGAGACCAGGCTCGTCGTGTACCCGCCGAGGCTCATGCCCATGACGCCGACGGCCTCGGAGCCACGATCCCGCAGGAACGAGGCGAGCGCGCGCGCATCGAGCACGGCCTGGCGAAACCCCTCGTTCGTGACGCGCGGGTCATTCCCGGGAAAACGGGGCGACTTTTCGTGCGAACGTACGGCGTGGAAAGGAAGCACGAAGAGCGCGACGTCAAGGCCACGATCGTAGAGCCATTGCACGGGCCATATCCGCTCCTCGAGCCGATACTGGCCGCAACGATAGCCGTGAACCAGGATCGCCGCCGGCCGCGCGGGCCCCGCATGCAAAAAGAGCCGCGCGGCCGCCGTGTTGTTCGGCTCGTGCGAGAGGTAGCGTTCGCGGACGTCCTCGGCGATCGGTTCGAACCGGCTCGGCCAGGTCAGATCCAGCACGGTGCCCGGCGAGGTCCCGCCCATGGGACGAACACGCGTGATACCCGCTGCGAGGCGCTCGGGTTCCGGGAAAAACCCGCCACCGAGATCGTAATGCTCCGGCCGGTCGTACGTGCGGCGGAGGGCCGCGAGCGTTTCCATGCGCGCCGCGTGGCCGAGCGCCTCGGGATCTGGCTGCCCCTTGGGCCGGCTGCGCCGAAGGAGCAAGGCGCCGCCCACGGTTCTATCGAAGCTCGAGGCCGCCGTGCTGAGAAGGCTGCGTATCACGAATCCCCTTTTACCACGGGGGGCCCCCCGACGGAAGCGAGGACGATCGGGGCTTCCAGATACGAACGGCGAAAGATCGAGACCCCCCGCAAAACGCGGGGGGGCCCTTCAGCTCGCTGCGCAGTAGAAGGTCCAGACTTCGGGAATACGCCGCGCGCCGAGCCGGACGATCGGCGCCGCGGGCAACCACCGGGGCTTCTCGGGCTTCTTCAAGAGCTTCATGCCCGCCTGCTCCGGCGTACGACCACGCTTTCTCGTATTGCAACCCTGGCAAGACGCGACGAGGTTCTCCCACACGGTCACCTTACCCAGAAAGCTCAGGGTCACGGCGGTTTGCCAGGGAATGACCTGATGGGGCACCATCCAGGGCGTGAGCAGCAAGGTCTGCGCAGTCATGATCCACCTCTCGTCCTACCTCTTCTTCATCGTTTCTCTCCAACTTCGGACGAATCGGTCTGGGTGGAGGGATTCGAACCCCCAATCCCCGGCTCCCAAGGCCGGTGCTCTACCACGTTGAGCCACACCCAGATACAATGAAGCGCCGCCGACGGGACTCGAACCCGCGACATCCTCGTGGGAAACGATAACCTTCCTCTTACGGCCCGGTCTCGGACGAGAGATCGAGGAAGGCGTTGGTGCTCTACCCCTGAGCTACGGCGGCAAAGGATGGGACAATCAGCGATGACCATCGTCGTTCGGCCCGGCCCCCGGGCGAGGGTTTGACGACGGAATGAGCAAAATGTCCCAGCGCCCCCGGGGGGAATCGAACCCGCCCTCACCCGATCGACAATCGGGCTGCCTCACCAGAGAGCATACGGGAGCAAACGACGAGGGGGCGCGCGTGGAGGCGCCCGCCCCCTCGTCTTGTAGAACTGCAATCAGGCCCGCGAGAAATTGGCCATCACCTGCGGAGCGGCCGCGTCGAAGCCCACGACGTCCAGCATGCCGGGATCCTCTGGATCGGCAATCGTGAAACCCGTCGAGGTCATGCCGACCACGACGAGTTTCGCGGGACGGCCCATCGCCTGACGGTAATCACGGAGGGCCTGGAAAGGGTGAATCTCACCCGACCAGGTCTCGCTGTCCGTGTAAACGATGAACGTGTCGACCTCGACCTTCTTCTTCTGGGCCCAGATCATCGGCAGCGAGCAGTCCGTGCCGCCGAAGGGCAAACCATGGACCATGCCGAGCACGTCGTCGAGGCGTTGCTTCGACGACAGGGGCAAGGACATGACGCCCGAGACTCCACGAGGGCCGAATGCGCCGCCCGCGGATGCGAAGGCCAGGGTCGAGAACGACGGCTCGATGCGCGCCGTCGCCATGGCCATGGCCGCGCTCGCCACCCGGGGCGTGAGGCCCGGGATACCCGCGATCGTGCCCGAATCCATCGAGCCCGATACGTCGAGGGCGAGCAGGTGTTTCTTGCCCGTCGGCTCGATCGCCCGGAATGCGAGGTAAAACGCCTCGTCGAGGGCGTCCACGATCTCGCGCACCGGCTCCCAGCGAAGCGCATTGTCACGCTTCTGGGCACGCTCACCTCGGCCTTGCGAATACACGCGCAACGCCGAGAGAACGCTCACCGGGTGAATCCGGGCGCGCCGGAGACGCTCTGCGTCCGTGAGGCGGTCGGCAACGAGCCTCGAGGCCGCGCTCATGGGCGAGAGCAGTCCAACGGCGGTCATCTTGCCGAGGTTCCGGAGCAGCGCCGTCTGCGGCATGTGGGGGAGCAGCGCTTCCCACACCGCAGGGTCGTTCTTCCACTCCGTGGGCACCATCTCGTGCGTGAGGCGGTCCTCGCGCACGAGCGTGACGAGCCGGTCGCGCGGCGCGTCCTTGGCCTCCTCGAAGGCGCGGACGAAGGCGGGCAGCTTCTCGGGGTCGAGAGCGCCGCCGCGGGCCACCTCGCTCTTCACGGCGTCCAACCCGCCGACGATCCAGCGGTAAAGAGCGCCGTGCTCGTCCGTCACGGGCTTCGGGTGCGAGAGCCGCAAGAGGTCCTTGTGACTCCAGCCGTCCCGCTGCCGGTATTTGACGGCCTGGTAGGCCAATTCATCCGGCGATTTCCCCTGGTACCACGCGCCGATCGCGCTCCGGAGGCCGCGGCCCCAGCGCCGGAAGCCCTCCACCGCTCGCGCAAAGTGGAAAAGGTCCGTGCCGGTGCGACAAACCTCTGGCAAGGCCGCGAGGGCGGACTTGCGGACCTCGGGGCGGACGTGCCCCGCGGCCATCGCCAGAGCGAAGATCGCGGGCTCGTTCCTGGGCGCCCGGCCCGAGCGGCTGATCTCGACGATACGCCGCACGGTCCTCTCGCCGTCCGCATCGAGGCAACGCGAAACGGCGCGCGCATTGTCCTGCGTCATCACGCGCTCGGTGGCGTAGTAGGTGCCGCCGTCGCAGCCGAGGACGAGCCACCGGTCGAGCTGTGCAAAGTCGCCGAGCTCGAAGACGAAACCACCCGCGTTGTTCTCGACCTGATCGGGGAGCGCCTTCTCCTTTTGACGGGTGAACAGCGCGGCGAAGTGCTGGATGTAATGGGTCACGACGAACCTCCGGCCCACGCTGCGGGCAAGCAAGGGAAAAGAAAGGAAGGAAGCAAGCGAAGGAGTGACGGATGAGTGGGGATCTCGGAAAGGTCCTTTCGGACTTCCAGGTTTCAGTTGGTAACCGAAGATCATCCGACCCGTCTCTCGGGTGAGCGTACGGGAATCGAACCCGCCTTCGCAGGGTCACAGCCTGCCCTCTTCACCAGATGAGTAACGCCCACACAACCCGCGCCCCGTGGGGGAGTCGAACCCCCAACCTCTCGCTTCACAGGCGAGTGCTCTACCCATTCAAGCTACGGATCCAGACGAGCGGAGCCAGCGCGCGAATCGATGCGCGGGCCCGCCTCTCGTCCCCTCGTCCCCTCGCGTTTCGTTTTACATCCATTCAGACGTTCGGGGCAAGGAAATGTTTTGGTCGGCTCGTCTATTTTTAATTTCGTTCTCCGCACCTAGTTCGCTTCGAAATGGATCACCCTGGTGTCGTCTCTCTATAAGGAGAAGTGGAGCCGGGAGGGCTCGAACCTCCACGCTTCCGCTTAAAAGGCGGCTGCTCTGCCCATTGAGCTACGGATCCGATCGAGGCGGACAAACTTCGGGCCATTCGCATCTTTCAAGATGCGATCCCGAGCCGAAGACACACCGCTCCCCCGGCACCCACGTGGTATCCATTGCGCATGCAATCGAACCACGAATGCCTCGGGACGCGCGACGCGCCCTCACGACCGATTGACAAAACGAGGCCCTAGAAGGCCTCCACACCCCGAAACGAGGCGCGAAGGCCGAAAAAGGCCCCGCTCGATACACCTCTCCCCTCGAAGAGCCCGCAAGGCGAGCCCCGAACGGAGAACGAAAGAATCCCCTTCCAGCTCCCCCACGGCATACGGCATAAGAAACCGTCAAGACGCCGCGCCGTGGAGGAGGCCAAAAACGAAGAAGGCCGCCTGGGATCTCCCGAGGCGGCCTTCGCAGTCGTCAGAATGACGCTTGCTCTACCGCCTAGGTGGCCCCCTCCGGGTTGTCGAGCTGCCGCGAATCACGATGCGTATACGCGCGGAAAGACTCGATTTTACCGGACTTGGGCCCCAGGTGTCCCGCACTCTGCAACCAACCGGACGCCACACACACGAGGCCCGCTGCCGTCAGCAGGGCTCGTTGGAAGGTCCGTTCGGTCACAGGGCGGATCAACATGTGGAAAGTCTCTGGCGAGAGATACCCGGCTCCGAACCACTTTGCAACAAAAAAAGTTCCCGCTTATCCATTTTCTTCGATCATGGGTCCCCACGCAGCTGTAGAGTCGCCCCCCTCCACAGCCCCGAAGGCCCCCGGCCCGGCCCCGCAAGGCGCCACGGCCGGCCCGGGCAGAAACAAAAACCAGAGGAGTCGTCATGGCCAAGTTCACCGTCCGTCACGAGATCAACTGCGATGAAGAAACCTTCTGGAAGGTGTTCTTCGACAAGGAATTCAACGAGAAGCTCTACAAGGGCCGCCTCGGTTTCCCCGACTTCCGCATCCTCGACCAGCGCGACAGCGAGACCGAGACCATCCGCAAGGTCGCCGGGACGCCCAAGATGAACGTACCCGGCCCCGTGGCCAAGGTGCTCGGCTCGAACTTCAGCTACACCGAGGAAGGACGGCTCGACAAGAAGTCCAAGGTCTGGTCGTGGAAGATGTTCCCCGGCACCATGGGCGACAAACTGCGCAACGAAGGGTCGATGCGCATCGAGGTCGTCGGCGAAAAGAAGGTCCGGCGCGTCGCGGACCTCATCATCGAAGCCAAGGTCTTCGGCATCGGTGGCCTCATCGAGAGCTCCGCCGAGAAGCAGCTGCGCGAAGGCTGGGACGACAGCGCCGTCTTCATGAACGACTGGTTCAAAACGCATTCATGAACCAAGGCCGGCTCCGGACGCCCGCCCGCCCTGCCCTACCGCCTCGCCTGGACCGCCGATTGCAACGCCGCGGGCATGACGGGTGCGTCGGGGCGAACGAGGAGGCCGGAGCATGGGCCGCGCGGGGCGCGAATCGCACACCGCCGCGCGGACGAGCGCGGGAGCCCCATCACGATCGGAGAGCCAGGACGCACCCCGAAATCACGCAAGGAGCCGCCGCGTGTGCCTCACGTGGTCATCGTCGGCGGCGGCTTCGGCGGGCTCTACGCAGCCAAGGCGCTCCGCGGCGCGCCGGTTCGCATCACGCTGCTCGACCGCAAGAACCACCACCTCTTCCAACCGCTGCTCTACCAGGTCGCGACGGCCGGGCTGAATCCAGCCGAGATCGCCGCGCCGATCCGTCGCGTGCTCCGGGATCAACGGAACGTGCGGGTGCTCCTCGCCGAGGTGACAGGCATCGATCCGGCGGCGCGATCGATCCACTCCTCGGCGGGATCCTTCGAATACGATTTTTTGATCCTGGCGACGGGCGCGAGTCACTCGTATTTCGGGCACGACGACTGGGAAGGCCTGGCCCCAGGGCTGAAGAGCCTCGAGGACGCGCTGGAGATCCGGCGGCGCGTGCTCCTCGCATTCGAGAGGGCCGAATGCTGCGCGCCTTCCCCCGAAGAACGCGCGGCATGGCTGACCTTCGTGATCGTCGGTGGAGGGCCGACGGGCGTGGAGCTGGCAGGGACCCTGGCCGAGGTCGCGCACCATACCGTGGCGAACGATTTCCGGGTGATCGATCCGACGGCCGCGCGAATCGTGCTGCTCGAAGGGATCGATCGCGTGCTCCCGACGTATTCGGCGCTGCTGTCGGCGCGCGCGAAGAGGCAACTCGAGCGGCTCGGCGTCGAGGTGCGCACGGACGCGAAGGTGACGTCCATCGACGCGGAGGGGGTGTCCATCGGCGAAGAGCGAATCGACGCGAAGACCGTGCTCTGGGCCGCAGGCGTCAAGGCCTCGCCGCTCGGGCAAATGCTGGGCGCGCCGGTGGATCGCGCCGGGCGCGTGAAGGTTTCGTCGGACCTCTCCGTGCCGGGATACCAGAGCATCTTCGTCATCGGCGATCTCGCTTCGCTGGAGCAGGACGGGGCGCAAGTGCCCGGCGTGGCGCCCGCGGCGATCCAGGAAGCACGCCACACGGCGCGGAACATCCTGCGGACGATCCAGGGCAAGGCGCACCGCCCGTTTCGGTACGTGGACAAGGGCTCGCTGGCCACGATCGGGCGCAACGCGGCGGTGGCGGATTTCGGGCGCGTGGAGCTGTCGGGCTTCGTCGCGTGGGTCGCGTGGCTCCTGATTCACGTATTTTTCTTGATCGGGTTCCGGAATCGGTTCCTCGTGCTCTTCGATTGGACCTTTTCCTACCTGACGTACGAGCGGGCCGCGCGGCTCATCACGGGAGATCCCCCGAAGCAGGCCCTGCCCGAGACCACGTCACGCCGCTAGCGCGCGATACCCGAGGCGAACGCAGGGGGCTCATCAAGGCCGCCCTGGACGCGGGGCGGGGTCCGTGATAACGTTCACATTGGTCTTCGCCACGACGCGTAGGCCGCCACTTCCTTTTTCGCGGCGCCGGCGCGCGGCGCCCCCCCAACCCATTCGCCGGAGCACCGATGACCCACGAGCGCATGGCCAAAGGCGTGACTCTGCTCTTCCTCGCAGCCGCGACGATGTTCGCCGCCTGTACCTCCGAGGAACCGGAGACCGTCCAGCAGAAATATTGCAATAAGCTCTGCGATTGCAACAAATGCACGGAGCCGGAACGTGCGAGCTGCATCGACGACAAGACCAACCTGGAGGACGAGGCCAAGGACAAGGATTGCAAGGATGAATATTCGACGTTCCTCGTCTGCCTGACGAACGACGCCGCATGCACGGACGGCGATTACGACGAGTCCGTGTGTTTCGCCGAGGAGGGTGATCTCGATTCGTGCATGAAGCCGCCCCCCCCGCCCTGCACGCTCACGAACAACGGCGTCTGCAATGAACCCGCGCCGAAGGGCGACGGGCTCTGCGCCGCGGGATCCGACACGATGGATTGCTCCGTCCCGACCTGCCCTTCGGCCGGGGACGGGTTCTGCGACGAGCCGGAAGGATCCGGCCTCTGCGCGGAAGGGTCCGATCCGCTCGATTGCGGCGCGTCATGCCCCAGCCAGGCCAACGGGGTCTGCGACGAGCCGGGAGGGACGGGGCTCTGTGTTTCGGGGAGCGATCCGCTCGACTGCGCCTGCTCCTACAAGGGCGACGGGTTCTGCGACGAGCCGGAAGGCACGGCCCTCTGCCCCGAAGGCTCCGATCCCCTGGATTGCGGCGGTGGAGCCTGCGTGCTCTGCAGCGAATACGCCCCCGGTTCCAGCGCGACGCTCTGCCCGGAGTCGGAGTCGTTATGGAACGCGTTCTATGCGTGCGCTTGCGGAACGTGCGCGGCGTCGTGCTCCGCCAACTTCTGTAACGAGCTGTCGCCGTCCGACCCGTGTGCCACGTGCCTCAACAGCTCGTGCAACAGCCAGCTCATGGCGTGTTTCAACGATACCTGACCACACCTCCCCCGGCGGCGTGAGCAGAGACTGCCTGGGGACACGGCGCGTACCCGAATCCGCGCTCGCCATGGCCGCCATTCCCCCCCATTTCCGGGAAAGACCCCCGGAAACCCAGAAATACCTGGATTCGCCCCGCTGAGCCCGCCTGGCATTCCGCTTGCCAAGGATCCGCCTGGGGACCCCCGCTCGGCTCTCGAAGACCCGAGCGGGGGCCAAGGACGCGGAAAAAAGGGGGGGCAGATGCACATCGGAAAAGCGTTTTTCGCAGGAGTCGTCGGCGGTGCCGCCATGACGCTCATCTTGACGGCCGCGCGCGCAGCAGGCGCCGCGGCGGATCTCTCGATGCTGCTCGGCACGTTGCCGGGCAATGCGCCGAACAGCAGGGCGTGGCTCGTGGGATTTCTGCTCTTGACCGCGATCTCCGGGCTCATCGGGATCGCGTACGGCGCGGTCTTCGAGAATGTCACGCGTCGCGCGGGCATGGCAGCGGGCCTCTCGGTCTCGCTCGTGCACCTCGCGCTCGGAGGCATCTTCGTCGGCCTGCTCGGCGCGATGCACCCGCTCGTGCCGAAGCTCATCGCGTCGCCGGGCTTCTTCATGTCGGCGTACGGCGGGCTCGGGATCCTCGCGTTCGTGGCCGCGCACCTTTCGTTCGGCGCGATCGTGGGTGGCCTCTACGGGAAGGTGACGGGCGAGGAGACGTTGCCGCTGAAGTGAGGAAGGAAAAGACGCAAAAAAAGCGCGAGCCCAGCATCGGGGGCTCGCGCCTTGTTGCGGTCGTTCGCGGAAGGACTCAGGTCGCCGCGGGGGGCGTCTCCGGCGAGGACATGACGCCGCCGAGGGTCAGGCCCTCGTCGATCGATTTCACCGCCCGCTTCGCGCGCTTGCGGATGTCGACGTGGAGCGAGTCGTCGAAATTGATGGCCGAAAACGCGCCGCGCGCCTCGATCTTTTTCTCGAGCCCGAGGTAGGCTTCGGCCTCGTTCCAGCGCAGCTTCCAGTCGCGCTTGGCGAGGTTCTCGAGCTTGGCCGCGTCCGCGACGATCTCCTCGAAACGTTTCTCGTTGCCGAGCTGGGTCCAGAGCTCGGCGCGGAGGTCGTCATCGTCGGGCCGAAGCGCGACCGCCTTCTGGAGGAGCGTGATGCCGTCGTCCTTCATGCCCGTGGCGATCTTCGCCCGCGCAAGCGACCGCCACGCGCCCACCGCGTTCGGATGCGCCTCGGCGAACGCCGTGAGCGCAGGAAGGATGTTCGAGACGCCCTGGATGTTCGTGGCCGCGTCCGCCGGCCAGAACCGATACTGGAGCGCGATGAGATCACCCGGGTCCACTTCCAGCGCCTTGTCGAGCGCCGCGCGGGCCTCCTCGATCTGCCCGGCCGCCGCGAGACATCGCCCGAGCTCGACGTGCGCGCCCGCCGACGTGAGCGCCTTCTCGACGTACGCCTTCGCCGCCGCGAGGGCCTCACCATGCCGGCCGAGATCCCGCAGCGCCGCGATCTTCGCGAGCTCACCGCGCTCGGCGCCCGCCGCCTCGCCGAGCTTGATGACGCGCTCGGCAGCCGCGAGCACCACGGCCGC
>JANMGF010001497.1:0-1945 GCA_031374535.1 Polyangium sp. (in: bacteria) | reverse complement strand
GTCGGACTTGGGCGCGGGTCTCGGCGACGAGGCAGGCGAGGAGGTCGGACTTGGGCGCGGGTCTCGGCGACGAGGCAGGCGAGGAGGTCGGACTTGGGCGCGGGTCTCGGCGACGAGGCAGGCGAGGAGGTCGGACTTGGGCGCGGGCGTGGGCGGGGGCAGGATCGGCCCCTCACCGCTCCTCTGCCCCACAGCAGCGCTTGTATTTCTTTCCGCTGCCGCAGGGGCAAGGCGCGCTCCGGACGAGGCCCGGCTGCTGCGCCTTTGCCGCCGCCGCGTTCGCGACCTTCACCCTGCTGCGGTCGGCGCAGAGCAGCTCAAGCGCATACGCCGGGTCATAGGGGGTGCGGATGCTCGCGAGGTAATCGGAGGGCAGGTAGAGCTCCTCGGGTTTTGCCATTGCGAGCCACGGCACCGCCAGGATCATCTCGGGAATGAGGCGTTGCTCGGTCTGGAAAGACGAATCGAGGAGGAGCACGACGCCGCGCCGGATGTCCCGCGGCACGTCCGCGACGACGTTGAAATGGTAGGGGGACTTGGGGGGGCTGCGCTTCGCGAGGGTGACCGCGAGCTCCGCCCCGACCGCCTCGAACCGGCCAAGAAGAGCGCCGGGCTCCCTCGCTTCCTCGTCGGCGAAGAGCTGCGTGAGCACTTTGCGGAGGGGCAAAACATGGTCCGCGCCGGCCGGCCTCTCGGCGTCGGGCGACAGCGCCGCTTTCGCCTCCGCGCGCAGCGCCGGGTGACGCAGGCCCATCGTCGTGAGCGTGAGCGTGGTCTCGACGAGCTCGAGGACGTTGTAGGCCTTCGCGTTTTCCCTCTTGTAGGTCGCGAACACCTCCGCGCCGAGGCGCGCCGCGCCCCAGATGCCGCGGATCGCATTGCCGATGAGCCCATGCGAGACGCTGCACCGCCCATACGGGAGCTCCGCGATGGTCGCCCGCGCCGGCGCCGGCAGCGCCTGATACGGCGATTGACCGTCCATCGCGGCGAGCACCGAAAGATGCCCGATCGTCCACATGCGGCACCAGAGCGCGTGGAGCGTCTCGTCCCAGCGCCGGTGCAGCTTGCCGCTCTTCGGCACCTCGCGGAGCAGGAGCCCGCGCATCTTGTCGACCGCCCTGAACTCCTCGAGCATCCACTTCAAGAGGTCGACGGCCATGAAGGGCTGCCACACGGCGATGCCCTCGAATTGCTCGCGCGTGAGCCACTGCGCTCGCTCGTAAAGCGCACGCATGAGCTCGCCCGCGTTGTCGCGCGACTTCATGAAGCGGTCGGTGCGCTCCCGCCACGTCGTGACGTTCTCCGTGATCGTGTCGAGCTGCCCGCGCGGGATGACGTGGAGGTTCGAGGCGACCATGCCTTCGCCGAGGCACGTGACGAACTTGCCGCCGCGCGTGACGATGATGAACGGGCCCTTCACGGGATCCGCGAGGGACAAGGCCACGCGCTCCATGCCCTCCGGGACACGCGCGGTCTTCAGGATGTGCCGCAGGAGGTCGTCGTCGCGGTAGAGCGAGAGGGCGACGTCGAGGTGAGGCACCGAGAGCCTATCGAGCCGCGACAGGAAATGATGCGCGTGTCCGGTGAGGGTCATGAGGCCCGAAGCGTCGAGAGCGTGATCAGGTCCCTTCGCCGACGTACGGCGCGAGGGCGCGGATGATGGCGGCGGTGACGGCGTCGACGTCGCCGTTGCCATCGACGTGCACGAGGCGATCGCCGCCGATGATCTCGTCGGCGCGGAGGTAGGCGCGGGCGAGGCGGGCTTGCAGCTCGGGCTCCTCGAAGAGCTCGCTCGCTCCGCCGCGGGCCCGCCTGCGTTGCGCGGCGACGTCCGGATCGACGTCGAGGACGACCGTGATGCCCGGCCGGAGCGCGTGCCGGTTGCAGTGGCGGATCCAGGCGATCATCTCGGCGCGTTGGGTCTCGTCCTCCACGCCGATCGACT
>JANMGF010001402.1:0-5142 GCA_031374535.1 Polyangium sp. (in: bacteria) | reverse complement strand
GCTGGCAATATCGTTGCTGGTCTTGGTGGGGCCCGTTGGATGAACTGCGCGTTGCGCAGTTCATCCCCCCGGTCCAGGCCGTGCCTGGTCCGGGTCCAGGGGTGGACAACCCCTGGTGGGGTCCGGGGTGAAACCCCGGCGCGACGCTGTGGCAGCACCCTCTACAGGCTCGTCAATGGTTGCCCATCGCTTTGCGTAGCGGCTTGTTGAAGGCCGCGATTGCCAGGCCGGCGGTGACGCCGAGGCCCATGAGCAGCAGGAAGAAGTTCGTCGGCGTCCAGCGCGTGTAGAGGATGCCGATGTAGCCGCTCAGGATGTTGCCGAAGAAGCTCGAGAGAAACCACATGCCCATCATCATGGACACGAGACGCACGGGCGAGACCTTGGTCACGAGCGAGAGACCGATCGGTGAGAGGTAAAGCTCGCCGATGGTGAGCAACATCGTGCAGATGAGTGGCCAGAAGAGGCTGCCCTTGCCTGCGCCGCCGATTGCCTGGTCGCCGGCGACCATCACGATGAACGAGAGACCGAGGATGATGCAACCGACGGCCATCTTCGTGACGCTCGACATCTCCTTGCCGCTCTTCGCCTGCCGCGCCCAGATGCGATCGAGGATGGGCGCGAAGAGGAAGATGAAGAAGGGGTTGAACGACTGGAACCAGGTCGAGGGGATCTGGAAGCCGAGGATGACGGGCCAGACGGTCTTCTCGTCGGCCCAGGTCTGCATTGTGTTGCCCTGCTGCTCGTAGACGGCCCAAAACACGATGTTCAGCGCGCAGAGGAGGATCAGGGCTCCGATACGTTGCCCCTCGTTTTCTTCCTTCACCACGGCCGCGGACTCGCCCTTCGTGTCCTCGCGTTTCTTCAAGGTGTCGGGCGCGAGCGTGCTCCGACCGAAGAGGAGCTGGATGATCAGGCCGAGCACCATGCCGATGCCCGCCGCGAGGTAGCCGTACCGCCAGCCATTGTTCTGCGCGAGCGTGCCGCAGACGAGGTTCGTCAGGAACGCGCCCAGGTTGATCCCCATGTAGAAGATCGTGAAGGCGCCGTCGCGGCGCTTGTCGCCTGGCGGGTAGAGGTTGCCGACCTGGGCCGAGATGTTTGGCTTGAAGAAGCCGTTGCCGACGATGAGGAAGAGCAGCCCCACGAAGAAGAGGTTCTCTGCGCCGAAGAGGATGAACTGCCCGAGCGCCATCAAGGTGCCGCCGAGATACACGGAGCGCTTCTGGCCGAGATACCGGTCCGCCATGAAGCCGCCGAGCAGCGGCGTCAGGTACACGAGGCCCGTGTACCAGCCGTAAATCGTCGACGCGACTGGCTGCATCGCGCACGTCTGCTCGGCGATGCTACGCGCCATGTCCGCGGCGACGGGCGGGGTCGCCTCGACGAGCCCCTTCACCTTGTCGTTCACGCACTGGGTCAATGTCGAAGGATCGACCGAAGGCAGGAGGCCACGAATGAAGCTCCAACCCCACACGTCCCCTGGATTGCCCGTGGCATCGTACCCCTGGCCCTGAAACCTCTGGCGGTACGTGACGAACAGGAAGTTCACCATGTACAGCTTCAACAGGCCGCGCATGCCGTAGTACGAAAAGCGCTCCCACATCTCCGTGGTGAAGAGCACGAAGAGGCCGGCCGGATGACCTATGACCTCTTTTTTCGACTTGGGCCCGACCCACTGAGGCTCGGCCGGCTTCGGTTCCGCGGGGACGTTTGTCGCCATGAGGACCGCGGTTTTACGCGGCCTTCCAGGCGACCGCAAGGCCCGCGTCAGCGGTCTGAGCTCCCGATCGCGGACGGGTCGAGCGTGCGTTCTTCGAGGAGGACGAGCTTTCCAGAGAGGACGCCCCGGATCGCCGCGAGCGCGCGTTGCACGCTTTCACGCGTGCTGCACGAGGCGACGTCGACGAAGAGCCTGCCCTCTTCGGGCCACGTGTGCAGCGCGATGTGACTCTCGCCGACGACCGCGCACGCCGTGACGCCTTGCGGCGAAAACGGGACGACGAGCGTGCCGAGACCCGTGAAGGGGCCTGCAAGGACGGCGGCGTCGAGCGCGGCACGAAGCGCGGCTGGGCTGTCGAGGAGGTCCTTGGGGCAATCCTCCAGGATCGCCAAGAGCACGAAGAGCTTCATCGGAGCTTCGGCACATACCCTCGCGCGGGGCGAAGGGCCAGCCGCGATTCGAAGAAGAAACGAGGGGGACAGGTCACGCGCCCACCCCCTCGTCCCGGGATCCGATCCTGAATTACCGCCCGGCGATCACCGGAACGGCAGGCGCGGTGCGCTGCCCACCCAGGTCGAAGCGGCCCTCGAGGCCGGCGAACACGAAGGCGTTGACCCGCGGGGCGTCAATCGTCTGGATGCCGACGCGACCCTCGGGGTCGCGGAACAGGAACATGTTGAGATCGCCGCCGATCGTCGGCGCGATGGCGACGTCGTCGCTCACGCGGATGTCGATGCCGACCTTGGCTTTCGCGAGCTGGAAGCCGTGGACGAACATGTTGTCGTTCTTGCCCGCGGGCGCGTCCCACAACATGCGGTAACCGCCGCCGACGGAGACCCACGGGTCGAGGCGCGAGAACGGCCGCGCGTGGAAGACGCCGTCGATGCCCGCCGTCGCGCCGCTGATCTGCGCGCCACCGGCGAGGTTCTGCATGTTGTAGCTGCCGTTGATACCCACCGAGGAGCCCGGCGAGACGCGGTAGTGCAGGCCGAGGCTCGCGCCGAGCCCGGCGGCGCCGAGGCCCGTGGTTCCCGTGCCCTCGGTGGCCGGCACCGAAGGACCGAAGCCCTGGTTGTAACCCGTGCCGAGCTGGATCTCGAAAGCGTTGGCCGGAGCACGCACAATGCCCCGCGGCGCCATTTCACCTTGAGCATATTGCGACTGCGCGGAGGCCGTGCTGGCGCTCGCCGCGGCGAGCGCAAACGTCGCGACCGCGATTCCCATCGTTCGTGTCATCGTTCTATTCCCCCTGGCTTGGGCGCCGGAATCGAGCGCCGCCCTGCGCGATGCGAGGAGCAGCGTACGTGCCAGGCGGGGACGAGCAGCATGTTCCCGTCGAATGCGTTTTCCGCGGGCGAGCAGGCGGGGAGTGCACACGGGTCGAGGTCGATCGAGCGCACAAGGCAAAAACGCGGCTTGGCAAGGGCCCTGGGATTCGCGAGGATGCAGGCGCAAGATGAAGAGCTGGATCAACGTCGAGGGCAAGGTCGCCATCGTGACCGGAGGCAGCCGAGGGATCGGCGAGTCGATCGCCAGAGCGCTCGGGCAGAGCGGAGCGAAGGTGGCGATCGCATCGAGGAAGAAGGAGGGGCTCGACGCCGCGGTCGATCGCCTCCGCAAGGAAGGCGTCGAGGTGACAGCGTTCGTCTGTCACACGGGCAAGGCCGAGGACGTGCGGCAGCTCTTCGAAGAGGTGACCTCGACGTTCGGCAAGGTCGACGTGCTGGTGAACAACGCGGCGACGAACCCGCATTTCGGGCCGCTGATGACGGCGGACGACGCCGCGTTCGACAAGACGATCGAGGTCAACCTGAAGGGGTATTTCTACACGTCGCGCGAGCTCGTGCGGCGCTGCGTGGACCGGGACGCGCCCGGGGCGATCGTCAACGTGACGAGCGTGGCAGGGCTCTCGGCCGCGCCGCTGCAAGGCGTGTACGGGATGACGAAGGCCGCGGTCGTGTCGATGACGCAGACGATGGCGGTCGAGCTCGCGTCGAGCCGCATCCGGGTGAACGCGATCGCGCCGGGGCTCGTGGACACGCGGTTCGCCGCGGCGATCGTGCAGAACAAGGACCTCGTGGAGAGGGTCGTGGGGCGGACGCCGCTCGGCCGGTACGGGGCGCCGGACGAGATCGCCGGGGCGGCGCTTTACCTCGCCTCGGATGCAGCGTCGTTCCTGACGGGGCAGACGATCGTCGTGGATGGGGGCATGACCATCGCGTGAGGCTCGAAGGGAGATCGTGATGGAAAAGCAGAGTCTGCAGGATCGCTACGCGCCGGAGAGCTGCTGCTTCGGGTGCGGGCCGGCGAACGAGAAGGGGCTCCGGATCAAGAGCCACGTGGACGGAGACGAGGTCGTCGCCGAGTTCGTGCCCGAGCCTTTCCACGAGGCATTTCCCGGAATGCTCAATGGCGGGATCATCGGCGCGCTCCTCGATTGCCATTCCAACTGGACGGCGGCCCATCACCTGATGGTGCGCGACGGCCTCGACAAACCGCCGTGCACGGTGACGGCCGATTTCCACGTGCGGCTGAAGCGGCCCACGCCGCTCGGGCCCGTGCACCTCCGCGCGCGCGTGGTGGACGTGGACGCGGATCGCTGCGCCATCGAGGCGACGCTCGAGGCCGGCGGGAAGGTGACGGCGACGTGCCGAGGGACGTTTGTCGCGGTGAAAGAGGGTCATCCGGCCTATCACCGCTGGTAGGCGCGGGAGGCGGCGTCGAGGACGCGGGCGAGCTCGTCGAACAGGCGATGGGGTTCGACGGGCTTGGGCACGTGGCCGGTGAAGCCAGCGCGTAAAGCCCGCGCGCGGTCGGCCTCGCGGATGAAGGCCGTGACGGCGAGGATGGGGATCGAGGCGGTGCGCGGGTCGCTGCGGATCGTGCGGACGAGGTGGAAGCCGTCCTCGCCCGGCATGCTGATGTCGCTGAGCACGACGGAGGGCCAGCCGGACTGGATCACGTGGATCGCCTCGGAAGCGGTCGACGCCGTGCGGGCAAGGGCGCCCTCCTCGGTGAGGAACCGCGCGAGGATCTCCCGCGCGTCGAGCTCGTCGTCGACGACGAGGATGTGGCATCCCTCGAACAAGCGGGGGCGTTCGGGCACCGCAGGCAAGGGTGTGTCCTCGGTCGACCCGGCCTCGTCCGCGACGGGCAGCTCCACCGTGAGCGTCGCGCCGCGGCCGATCCCCTCGCTTTCGGCCCGCACGGCGCCGCCGTGGAGGTCAACGAGGTTCTTGACGATGGCGAGCCCGAGGCCAAGCCCGCCCTGGCGCCCGCGGGACGACGATTCGGCCTGACGGAACCTCTCGAAGACATGGGGCAGCGTCTCGGGGCGGATGCCGAGCCCCTGGTCGCGCACGGCGAGGATCACGCGGGCCTTCGTCTGCGACAAGCAAACCTCGACGCAGCCGCCGGGG
>JANMGF010001400.1:0-5372 GCA_031374535.1 Polyangium sp. (in: bacteria) | reverse complement strand
CCTTGCCGCCCGCGCCGCCCGCGCCGCCGCTGCCGCCGGGCTGGCCGTCGCCGCCGCGCCCGCCACGGCCGCCTCGATCGGCGGTCACGCGGCCGTGCCAGAGGACGAGCGACGATTCGATGCTCGCGATTCCCACGCTCGCGCCGCCCGCGCCGCCGCCCATTCCGCCCATTCCGCCGCAGCCGCCCGTGCCGCCGCTGCCGCCGCTCGCGCCGGCCCCGGGCCCGCCCGAGCAGATGGACGCGCCTCCACGCGCGCCGCCCGCGCCGCCGCCGCCTTGTCCGGGAAAACCAAGGGTCCCCGGGCCACCCGCGACGCCGACATATCCGCTCACGTCGAGCCGGCCAAACCCCGCGGCGCCCGCGCCGGGCGTACCCTTTGCGCCCTGATAGCCGGGGGTTCCCGTGCCCATCACGCAGCTCCAGGCGTCCCCGGCGTCCCCCGCGCCGCCGAGGCCAAAGCTCGGGGCCGTGGGCGCTCCGACCTCGCCGGCCTTTCCAGGCGTCGATTGCAGCGAGCCCGCGGTGAGCGCGCCGCCGTCGCCGCCTTTGCCGCCCACGGTGGCGATGCCGCCCTCGCAAACGCGCTCGATACGCGGGCCGCCCGGGGTCCCGATAGCGGGATCGGAGGAGCAGGACGACGCGCCCGGCATGCCGTCGAGGCCGTCCTTCGTGGGATCATAAATGAGGCTCACGCCGTCCTCGCCGTCCGCGCCCGCGCCGGCGCGCACGTCGCAGCGCATGAGCTCGGCGCGCGCGTGGTCGGCGACGAGCGCGATGGACGAGCCGCCCGGCAGCTCTGCGTCCGCGGCGAAGACGGCGACATCCTCGATGCGGCTCGTCCGCACGCCGGGCCCGAGCACGAGCGGGACCTCGTCGGGCGCGCCGTGGAGGCGGGTTTTGTCGTGATCGGATTTCCAGCGAAAGCCGTCCTTGCAATCGAGGCCGCCGAAGAGGCTCGCGCCGGCGGGCAGGAGGACGTGCTCGTAAAAGTCCTCGGCGCAGGCATAGACGGGCAAGGCGGCGCCGGCGAGGGCGGCGGCGCGGGCGAGGGTACGAATGGGTTTGTCCTGGGTGCCAGGGTTCTCGTCGTCGCCGAGGCTCGCGCTCACGAAGACGCCGCAGTCCGCGGGGACGGAGCCGTCGTTCCAGGCGGGTACGCAGCGCGGAACCACGTAACGTTCTCCGGTGGCCTTGGTCTCGCAAATGGGGCCACTCGTGCAGTCGAGGGCGGGTTCCGTTCCGCAGCTCGCGCCGAGCGCGAGCAGGGCGAGGGGCAAAAAGGCGAGGCGGCAAGCCCCGACGAGGATGGTCCGCATATCGTTCGTTCCCGGATTGGGCTTTTGAATGAAGGACGGCGCTCGGCGCGAGCATCGTCCGGTGACCCTGGGAGCCCCCGGGCATCGCATCGCGAGCGCCGACAATTTGGATGACCCGGCGTGTGCGTGGTTGCGGAATTCGACGGGATCTCCGAATCCCCCGGGGGGCGTTCCGGACGATGTTGACGGGCCACGAACGGTGCTTTAAAAAAGGGAACTTCATGAAAAAGCTTCTTGCCGGGACGTCGATGCTTTGGGGTCTCACTTGCGCCGTCGCGGGTTGCACCGACGAGGGCGAAGGCAGCTTCACCACGTCGAGCGGCGCGGTAGGCGGGACGTCCGTCAGCTCGAGCGGCGCGGGCGCAGGTGGCACCGGTGGAACGGGGGGAATGGGCGGCGCCGGCGGCATGGGTGGTGGGGGCGGCGCGCCCGACCCGTCCGATTTGAAGGTATCGATCGCCGGGGGCTCCGTGGAGCTCTCGTGGGTGAAGTCGAACAAACCCACGTCGAGGATCGTCCGCGCGGAGAACACCTTGCCGCTTGGTCCGGACGATCCGATCGCGACGGTCGTTTACGAAGGCGCGGCGTCCCTGGCAAACGAGGCGCTCCGTGGGCTCTTTCCCACGACGCCGGATTCGCCGCGCACATACTATTACGCCGTGTACGGGTGCGACGCGGGGGGCTGCGGGGGCGAGCCTGCGATGGCGGAGCTCTCGCCGACGGTCGGGCAGGCGCTCGTGGGCGGCGGGTACAACATCGTCTGGCGTCACGCGGCCGCGGACGTGTGCACGGACGCGGTGCAGCTCGGGACCGCGGTGGAGACGCAGTCGCCGAACTGGTGGAAGAGCTGCGACGCGAATTGCGGGACGGCGACGGCGAGGCAACTCAATGCCCAGGGCGTCAACCAGTCCACGCAGATCGGCGCCGCCCTCGTGAGCCGCGGCGTCCTTTTTGATCGCGTGCTCGCCAGCGAGTTCTGCCGGTGCGTCAAGACCGCTGAGCTGATGGACCTCGGCCCGACGATCGAGCAGCGCCCCGATATCACCTATTTCGTGCACGATGAGGCGAACCGCTGCGCGAATACGATGAAACTCGTGGCGTTGGAGCCGGCGGCGGGGAAAAACGTGGGCATCGTCGGCCACGCCGGGTTCACCTGCGCGACGCTCGACACGCTCGCGTGGGGGGAGGCGGCCGTCTACAAGCCCGATGGGAACGGGGGGTCGATCTACATCACGCGGGTGGCGTCGAATGAGTGGGCGGCGCTACCGTAGCCTCCTTTCCGGCGGAGGACGGAAAACCACGCTGGCCGTTGCACGGCTCTCCACGCCCGCCGCAGGACGTGTAAGGATACTCCGCATCATGCCCCGATCCCTGCTTGGACTTTCCAATTATGTATGGCTTGCCGCCGGCCTGCTCGGCGTGGGCTGCTCGCTCGTGAACGCGCCCGCGGAGGTCGACCCCGGCCCCGACGGGGATGGCGGGGAGGGTGGCAGCGGAAACGGCGTGAGCAGCAGTGCGAGCAGCAGCAGCGCGAGCAGCAGCAGCGCGAGCAGCAGCAGCGCGAGCAGCAGCAGCGCGAGCAGCAGCGGGAGCGGTACGGGCGGCAGCGGCGGCGGCGGCGTATCCTGCGGGGATGGCCAGCCCGAAAACAGCGAGGCCTGCGACGATGGCAACATGAACGGGGGCGACGGATGCAGCGGCGCCTGCACCGTCGAGTCGGGCTACGTTTGTAATGGCGCGCCGAGCGTCTGCACGCTTCCCTGCGGGGACGGGGTCGTCATGCCGCCGGAGAGCTGCGACGACGGCAATAAAAATGACCTCGACGCCTGCACCAACGCCTGCCAGCGCGGGCCGATCACGCTCGGCGGAAATGGGCTGACGTATGTCGAGCAGGCGCTGAACAGCCTCGCCGAATCGTTCCAGCCAGCGGCCGGCGGATTTGGGGTCGGGACCCCGCCCGGCAGCGGCGTCTTCATCACGTCGAACGACGGCGTCAGCCCGCCCTATCCGGATCTGATGGCCCTCCTCGGGAGCGGAGGACACGTCCTCCTGATCGGCGGCTCCGGGGAGCTCGCGTACACGCAATGGGTCGACGGATACGTGACCACGGACGGGAGCTCCACCTGGCACCAGTCGAGCGAGTGTGCGTCGGATTGGAACAAGGTCGGCGACCATCCGATCACGAAGTACCTGCCGGCGGTCTACGAGTTCGTGACCAGCACGGCGACGAGTTACCACATGCTGCACTTCACCCCGCAGCAGCCACCCGGCACGGCGCTCCTCGGCGTCTCGTGTGACGGCCCGGCCAACTACCACCTCGTCACGCGCCTCTTCCCGGGCGGAGGGACCTACACGCACATGGCGCTCGATCTCGGCCCGTACGGCGATCCGGCCACCGTGACCGATTTCTCGGCTCCTTTCGTGCGCGGCTACCTCGAATACGTGCGCTCGCCGAAAAACTGAGCCGGCTCCCGGGGGGACGGAGCCGAAGATCTGGCCTTTCTGCTCGCTTCGCGCTACCGGTCGGGCTTCGAGGATGAAACCCGGGGACGTCGTCGCGGACAGGTTCGAGCTCGAGAAGGTCGCGGGCTCGGGCGGCATGGGGAAGGTGTTCCGCGCGAAGGATCGCCAGACGGGTGGTTTCGTCGCGATCAAGGTGCTCTGGGCGCACGTGCACGAGGACACGGCGACGCGCTTCGTGCGGGAGGCGGTCCTGCTCGAAGCGCTGGATCACCCGGGGATCGTGCGGCACGTGGCGCACGGGCTCGGCGCGGAGGGGGAGCCGTGGCTCGCGCTCGAGTGGCTGGAAGGCGAGACGCTCGGCGACAGGCTGCGGCGCTCCGGGCTCGACGCCTCCGAGAGCGTGGGCATCGCGCGGCGCGTGGCCGAGGCGCTTTCGACCGCGCACGCAGCGGGGATCGTGCATCGGGATCTGAAGCCGGCGAACATCTTTCTGGTCGGGCAAGACGTCGGCGATGTGCGTTTGCTCGATTTCGGGATCGCGCGGGTCGAGGGCGGCGAGGCGCTGACGCTGACGGGGTACGTCATCGGGACGCCGGCGTACATGGCTCCGGAGCAGGCGCGCGGGTCGAAGCGGATCGACGCGCGGGCGGATGTGTTTGCGCTCGGGTGCGTGCTGTTTCATTGCCTGACGGGGCGTCCGCCGTTCGCGGCGGAGGAGATGCACGCGGCGCTGCTCAAGGTGGTGCTGGAGGATGCGCCGCGGGCCTCGTCGATCCGGCCGGGGATCCCGGAGGCGCTCGACGCGCTCCTTGCGCGGATGCTGGCGAAGGCGCCGAAGGATCGGCCGAAGGACGGGGCGGCCGTGGCGGCGGCGCTCGCGGCGCTCTCGACGGTGGGGGAGACGGAGGCTGCGCCTACGAGCGCGCGGCCGAGCGGGCTGACGGGCAAGGAGCGGCGGGTGGTGTCGCTCGTGCTGACGCAATTGCCGCCGGGCGCGGGGACGCCGAGGCGGCGGGAGGATAGCGGGGTTTTTGCGCCGACGATCGCCCTCGCGGGGCCGGAGACGGCGGTGGACGAAGGGGATGGGCGGGCGAGGTCGCTCGAGGCCATTGTCGAGCGATATGGCGGGCGGCTCGACGCGCTCTCGGACGGCACGCTCGTGGTGAGCCTTTTATCGACGGGGGCGGCGACGGATCAGGCGGCGCGGGCGGCGCGCTCGGCGCTCGAATTGCGGGCGGCGTTGCCGGAGGCGCCGATGGCGCTCGTGGCGGGCGCGGAGGTCTCGTCCGCGGGGTTGCCGATGGGCGCGGTGATCGAGCGGGGCGTACGATTGCTCGGTCGGAGAGCGCCGGCCGGGAAGGCGCCGCCGATCCGGCTCGACGACGTGATGGCGGGCCTGCTCGATGTGCGATTCGACGTCGACGGGGACGACGGGGGCCTTTATCTGCGGGGCGAGCGCGACGTGACGGAGGCGGCGCGCACGTTGCTCGGCCGGCCCACGCATTGTGTGGGCCGCGAGAGCGAGATGGCCATTTTGATGGCGCTCGCCCGGGAATGTTTCGACGAGCCGCTCTCGCGCGCGGCGGTGGTC
>JANMGF010000132.1:0-3451 GCA_031374535.1 Polyangium sp. (in: bacteria) | reverse complement strand
GCGTAATGCCAGGCGGTTCCGCGCCAGTTGCAGGCGGGCGTAGGCGGTTTTGAGGGGGATCCCGTGCGCGCGGGCGATTTCGGGCATCGAGCGGCCTTCGAGTTCGTAGGCAATCAGAACGGGGGCGAGCTTTTCGCTGAGGGTGTGGAGGGCTCTCGAAAAGAGACGGACTGCGTCGATGGCCTGGGTCACCCGCGGAAACACCGCAGGCTCCGGGAGATCGAGGACGAGCTCTTCGGCTCGATGACGCGCAAGCCTGCGATGGTTCGAGGCGACGTAAAGCGCGACCGTGTAAAGCCAAACCCGCGTTTGCTCGCCCCAAAGGATATGATCACGACGCCGCCACGCGACCACGAAGACCTCGTGCACGAGGTCGTCCGCGTCCCGAAGAAGGACGCCACGCGAGAGAAGGACGGAGCGGACGAAGCCACGGCATTCACGGTAAAACCACGTGAACGAGGCCGCCGGGGAGGAAAGGGGTGTAGGTTTCTTGGCGGATTCGGGGCGGACGGGTATCTTTGCCACAGCCTGTAGCTCCGGTCGAGACGGGGTTATGGGTCAGACGCCGGTCGGTGTTACCAGCACCGGCTGGCGTCGCTTGTTTTGTCTCACAGGTCGGCGGGGAACTCAACCTCAAAATGAGGAGATTGGTTCGTCTCGGGAGAACCCACGATCCGCCGCGAATGGAGGGATGGGCATCGTAATGGGCGCTTGGATCCAGGCCACGCGGGGCGGGCCGCCCTGGGGAAGGACGGCCCGCCCGTGGATTCACGATGCGCGGTGGTAGACGAGACGCCCCAGCGTGGCGATGACGTGGTCCATCCGGTCGAGCACCTGCGCATTGACCGCGCCGATGTAGCGCATGGCCTGGGCGACCTCCACGCAAGCCAGCACCTCGCGAGCCGATCCGAGCGCCGTCTGATAACGTTGCCGTTTGTGCCCCTGCGAATTCCCAGCACCTTCCGCGACATTGAGCGCGACGCTATGCATGGCCCTCCGCATTTGCCGAGCCAAATCTGAATCCTTTCGCTCAATGCGCTCCGCAATCCCCGCCGCGTCCCCAGCCATCACCAAAACGACCTCATAAATCCTGAGCATAACGAACCTCCGCCCGACGACCCTCTCGCCGGGACCACCCCCCCAACCGGCGCGGTCGGGTAGGCCCGGGAGGTTTCCCTCCCGGGCCCCCCACAGATCCGGACGTGCGGAGCTACCGCATCCGGCTCTTCGGTGACTCGGATTCGCTACGCAGACGCGTGGAAGTGCCGCATGATGCGCGGTGTCGGGAGCGGATACCGCCCCAGCAGCGCGCCCATGCGATCCCACTGCATGCGCGCCCGTTGCGAGCGGCGGTGAAGCCACTTGCGCCAGACGCGCTGGACCTCTGCCTGGAAGCGCCAGATCGCCTCGAAGTTCCCGGTGATTCCGTAGTACCCGAAGTGACCTCGCAGCTTCTGGGTGAGGACCTGCCACTGCCAGCGGACAGGCTGATGTCGATTGTCCCGACACCACCGAGAGACTCTTGTGAGAGCCTTCGTGAAGCGGTCGCGGGCAGTTCTCTGCTTGATCACCCAGTTTCCCTGCCTCGACTTCGTCCACAGATGCGTGAAGCCGAGAAAGGAGAACGTCTCAGACTTCGAGTGTCCTCCGGACCGCGGCCGACGCACGGGGCGGCGGAAGTGGAGCAGTCTGGTTTTGTCTGGGTGCAGGGCCAGGCCGTACTTGCCGAATCGCTTCGGCAGCACCTCCAGAACCCGGCGCGCATCATGCTCCCGCGAGAATAGCAAGACGAAATCATCACAGTAGCGGACGAGCTGCACACGGCCTTTGAGCCGCGGCTTTACGACGCCCTCGAACCATTCGTCCAGCACCTCATGCAGGTAGATATTCGCCAGCAGCGGCGAGATGACCCCGCCTTGTGGGCTCCCAGCGTCGGGGTACGAAAGTTCCCCATCCTCCAAGATCCCTGCCTTCAACCACTTGCCAATCAGCCGTAGCAGCACGCCGTCGCGTACCCTGCGGCGAAGAATCGCCATCAGATGCGTATGGTCGAGGGTATCGAAGAACTTCCTGATATCAGCCTCCAACACCCACCCCACCTTCATTGTCATCGCCGAATTTCGCAATACATTCAGCGCTTGATGAGCCGAGCGCTTAGGCCGGAAGCCATACGAGCAATCGTGAAACTCTTGCTCATAGATGGCCGCCAGTAGCATGGCCACGGATCGCTGCAGCACCTTGTCCTCGAAGGTAGGAATACCGATGGGGCGCGTATCCCCTCCAGTACCCTTCGGAATATGGACCCGCCGCACGGGCGGTGCTCGGTATACGCCGGACTTGGCACGCTCCAGCAGCGACCGGAGGTTGTCCTCCAAGTGAGTCGCGTACTCATCTGCGCTTTGCCCGTCGATACCCGTAGCACCATCCTTACGCGTGCGCCTGTATGCCTCGCGAAGCCAGTCGATGTCGATGTGATGGGCGAGCGACGTAAACGCTATCTTCGGCCATTGCCTCGCCAGTTTCGCTATCCGTTCGAGCTTCGTTGAGATGGTAACGGAGTCCTGTGCCTCCGGCATCGTTCTCTCCAACGGTTCCGAGTTCCGGCACCCCCTTTCCTCCGCGGGGTCCCTCGGGACGGTTCCCCCACTTCATCGGTCTTATGAGGTGCTCCGACTCCTCGCCGCTCATCTCGTCAAGCTTCGTATTCCTTCGTTTGACGATTACCGCCTCATCGGCGGAAGCGACGAGGCCTCCCAGGTTCCTGGGGGACCCTCGCGCACGTGCCCTGCTCTACGACCCCGGCGGGACCGCTGCACCAGGCCCTTCGGGCTGCTGCCCTACTACTGTGTGCAGCGGTGTTGCCTTCCGATCCTGCGACGGCGTCGGCTCCCGCGACTCAATACCTTTCGAGGCTCAATCACACGGCCCGCGCGCTCGCTGTCTACGCTTCGCAGCCAGGGTCGCCCCTGAGCCACGCAAGACTCGCTTCCGGCTGGTAGGCCAGCCTTTGCCGGACGGGATTTGAACCCGCTGGGTCCCTTCATGAGGTTTCCGCTGAGCTAATCAGGTTTGCATCGCTTCCTCCTCATCCAAGCTTTCCTGGCGCACCGCAGGGCTCTTCAAGGCTGCGCAGCACCGCGCGGAGCCACCCGGAGCCACGCAGTGGCGAGGATGGCGAGCACGGCTTGGCCTTGAAGAGACCGAGCACGCCGGTACGATCGCCCACCCCGAGCGAGATCCCCTGCATACCCGTCCCCCTCCCGCTCGCGCTCCCGCTCCCGCTTGCGCTTCCGCTTCCGCTTCCGCTTCCGCCTCCGCTCCCGCCTCCGCCTCCGCTCGCGCTTCCGCTCGCGCCTCCGCTTCCGCCTCCCCCCCCGCGAACCGGGGCCCCCCCCCCCCCGCCCCCCCCCCCCCCCCCCCCCCCCCCCCCCCCCACACCCCAAAAAAAAAA
>JANMGF010001384.1:0-1618 GCA_031374535.1 Polyangium sp. (in: bacteria) | reverse complement strand
GCCGTCGGCGCCGCCTCGCTCGTGGCGGTCGGCATCGGCACCACGTTTTCCGTCGGGTTCGGGTTCGGGTTCGTCGGCTCCGGCGCGACGTTCTGCTGCGACGACCCGCTCGGCGTCGTGTCCACCGTCGTCCCCCCCGTCGCCGCCGGGGAATCGGGCGGCTGCGCGCCTCCATTGCAGGCCAAAAGCATCACGAGCGCCACGATCGAACCGAGGAAACGCATAGGTGCCGCGAGCTTAGCAGAGCTTTCGCGCGCTTGCCCATCACGCGCCCGTGACAGCCCCCACGTCCCGCCGGTACCATCCTCGCGTGCAACGCGTCCGCCTTCTCTCCAACCTCTCCCTCCGCCTCTCCACCGTTCTCCTTCTCCCCGCCTGTGGCCCTACCGACGAGGCCCCCGTCCTCCCCGACGCGCCCCGCTGCGAAATCCCGCTCCCCGCGCCCTCCGATCACCGCCTCGCGCCCGATGGAACCGTCCTTCGCGACGCCCTTGGCCGCATCGTTTTCCTCCGCGGCGTCAACACCGGCGGCCGCAGCAAGTTCGCCCCTTTTGTCCCCTTCGATTTCGCGCCCACCGAAACCGGTTACGCCGAAGCCCTCGCCGCCTACCTCGATCGCGCTGCTTCCTGGGGCGTCACCGCGCTCCGCGTCCCCTTCGTCTGGGCCGCCGTCGAGCCTTCCGTCGGCATGGACGACGAGGTCTTCCTCGCCCGTTACGACGCCCTCCTCGACGCCGCCTGGGAGCGCCGCATGTGGACGATCGTCGACTTCCACCAGGACATCTATTCCGACGTTTATTGCGGCGACGGTTTTCCCGCCTGGACCATCCCCGGCCCCACCCCCGCGCCCCACCACGATTGCCCCGACTGGTTCGTCCGGTACTCCCAGGATGAAGACGTCCGTGCCGCCTTCGATCGTTTCTGGTCCGACGAAAATGGCACCCGCACCGCCTTCGGCGCGCTCTGGGAGCGCCTCGCCGCTCGCCATGCCAATCGCCCCGGCGTCATCGGTTACGAGCCCATCAACGAGCCCCACCAGGGCACGCAGAACCTCGAAGCCTGGGAAAAGGGAACCCTCACGCCTTTCTACACCGAGATCGCCGCCCGCATCCACCAGAAGGACCCCACCGCCCTCGTCTTCTTCGACGCCACCGGCACCGACGCCATTGGCGCCTCCACGTACCTCGACAAACCCGAAGGCGAGAACCTCGTCTTCGCCCCCCACTGGTACGACCCGGCCGCCCTCTTCGGCGGCACCCCGTCCCCTTCGAATGCGGCCACTGCCCTCGCGAAATGGGCCGACAAGGGCCGCGAATGGAACATGCCCGTCCTCGTGGGCGAATCCGGCTCCCCGCGTGACCTCGAGACCGCCGGCGAGTTCGTCTCGGCCATGTACGACGCCATGGACGACAATGCCCTCCATTTCACCTACTGGGAGTACAGCGACTCCAAGGAGACCTGGAACGAGGAGGACCTCTCCCTCGTCGACCTCGAAGGCAACGAAGCGAACGCCATCACCGCCGCCCTGACCCGCCCTTATCCCCGCGCCGTCGCTGGTGAGGCCCCCTCCTTCCGCCATGACGCCGCCTCCCGCACCTTCGTCCTCGCCTACGACGCG
>JANMGF010001372.1:0-11985 GCA_031374535.1 Polyangium sp. (in: bacteria) | reverse complement strand
CCCAGGTAGGCGTAGCTTCTGCCCATTCAATGCGACCCGCTGCGCCCTCTCCAGGACCAGGCTGCGGAACCATAGAGCCGCAGGGAACAATTGCTCATCTTGCGGAAGATTCCCCAGGGCGCTTTTGGTCGGCCCCAGGCGAAATTGGTTGTTCCATGGGGACGTCTCGGACTGAAAGTAGTCGTTTCCCGAATGCAACTTGCTGACGACCTTGCGCCATCCAGCCGGAGTTTCTTTCGAGGGATCCCTCACCAGCGTTCTGAAAAGGTTCGGTTCCAGGAATGGGAAGAGCGGTGCCCGGGTCGATGGCGGTGGCGGTGGCGCCGGCTCCGCCTGAATCCAGAGCGTCTCGCTCTTCAGCCGTAGCTCCCCCTCCGGAGGCACCTCCACCGCAAGCTCGTAACGACAATGCTCGTACGGCGTCCCTCCGCTCTTGAATTTTTCGCGGATGTCCTCGGGCAGGGACGACTCGAGGACGATCTCGAAGACGCTCCCTTCGCGCACGGTCAAGAGGTCCCGCGGATCAGACACGCGCGGCTCGATCCCCAGCCGATCGTCCCCGAACACGGCCGCCTCCGGCCCGTATCGCATGACATCCGCCGCGAAGGCGACGACGTCCAGCAACGTGCTCTTGCCGCTCCCGTTCGGCCCCACGAGGATATGGTGCGGACCGAGCGACAGATCGAGATACCGGAAGGCCCGGTAGTTCAGCGCCTGGATCCTGGTGAGCATCGCCGCCCAGGAACCTTAACCGACCCCCCGCGCCACGGGAAGCTCCGACCCGCGGAGAACCCGGACGACCGGGAACAAACGTCCGCACCCTGAACATCGCCCCCCCTCCACGCAACGAACCCGTTTGCCTCGCGATCCTCGCGTCTTGGCCTACCCGCACCCCGATGCTACTGTCCGCGCCCTTCGCTGGCTCGAGCCGGAATGACCCGTAAAACCGCATGAAACGCGCCCTCATCACCGGCATCACGGGCCAGGACGGCTCCTACCTCGCCGAGCTCCTCCTCGCCAAGGGCTACGAGGTCCACGGCATCATCCGTCGCTCGAGCTCCTTCAACACCGAACGGATCGACCACCTCTACCGCGACCCCCACGAGCGCGGCGTCCGCCTCTTCTTGCACCACGGCGACCTCAACGACGCCTCCTCGCTCCAGTCGATCCTCGCCGACGTCCAGCCTGCCGAGATCTACAACCTCGGCGCCCAGAGCCACGTCCGCGTCTCCTTCGACATCCCCGAGTACACCGCCGAGGTCACCGCGCTCGGCGCGATCCGCCTCCTCGAAGCCGCCCGCAAGCTCCGCGTCTCTGCCCGCTTCTACCAGGCGAGCTCCAGCGAGCTTTACGGCAAGGTCGCCGAGATCCCCCAGCGCGAGACCACCCCTTTCCACCCCCGCAGCCCCTACGCCGCCGCCAAGGCGTACGCCTTTTACGTCACGCAAAATTACCGCGAGGCGTACGGCATGTTCGCCACCAACGGCATTCTCTTCAACCACGAGAGCGAGCGCCGCGGCGAGACCTTCGTCACGCGCAAGATCACCCGCGCCGTCGGCCGCATCAAGCATGGCCTCCAGCGCGAGCTCTGGCTCGGCAACCTCGACGCCAAGCGCGACTGGGGCCACGCCGAGGACTACGTCGAGGCCATGTGGCGCATGCTCCAGCAGGACGAACCCGACGATTTCGTCATCGGCACCGGCGAAACCCACGCGGTCCGCGAGTTTTTGGAGCTCGCCTTCCGCCTCGCGGACCTCGATTCTCGTGAGCATGTCCGTATCGATCCCAAGTACTTCCGGCCCGCCGAGGTCGACGTCTTGCTCGCGGATCCCACGAAGGCGCGTGAGAAACTTGGATGGACGCCCAAGGTCTCGTTCGAGGACCTCGTGCGGCGCATGGTCGAGTCGGATCTCGAGCTCGCGGCCCGGGAAAAGCGGGCCCGGGGATGAGGGGTTCGGTCGCTGAGGCCCGCTTTTCCCCGAAGGGATCCGGCGCCGTCACCACGTCCCCGGACGGTCGCTTCACCCTTCTCCTCGACGCGGAGATCGAGACGCCCGAGGACGTCCTCACCGCGGTCGCAGCCCACGGAAACGCCGCGATCGAACGCCTGCGCGGCGGCTTCGCGCTCGCCCTCTGGGACGCCGACAAACGAACGTTGGTCCTCGCGCGTGACCCGATCGGCATGAAGCCGCTCTACTTCGCGACGGCCCCCGGAAGGCTCGCCTTCGCCTCCGACGTCTGGACCCTCGCCGCCGCCGGTTTCGTCGAAAAACGCTTGTCCAAGCGCGCCATCGCGAGTTTCCTCGCCACCGGCTCCGTCGTCGAGCCCGACACGATCCTCGAAGGCGTCTCGCCCCTGCCTCCCGCCACGATCCTCACGTACCACGAAGGCCGCGCGCGCACGTCGACGTACTGGGAGATCCCGATCGAGCCTCGATCCGACGTCGATCTGCGCGACGTCGAGGCCACGTTCTCCGAGACCGAAGGTGACCGAACGACCTCACCCCTCGCCCCCGACGAACGCGAGATCTCGAATGCCATCGAGGCGCTCGACCAACCCTCCACCTCTTTCCTCCACGCTCTCCGCGCCGCGAAGTCCGCGCGCGAGGCGGCTTTCACGGGCCTCGGCAAAGACGCGCTTTTCCCCGCTGCGTCCCGCGTCCTCCACTTCGGAGCCCTCCTCGCCGCGGGCAATACCGTCGAACGCGCCTACGCCACGCTCCGCAGCACGAGCCAGCCCGACGAGGTCCGCTCGCTCGTTTCCCCCGACATCGCCGAGGAAACGTGGTTGCCGATCACCATCCCCGAAAAGCTCGAACCCTCCCTCGCGCGCCGCAGAATCCGCCTCGATCGTGCTCTCGCCGCGCTCGACCTCGCCAATGACCTCCGCGACACGGCCCTCCGCGACGCCGACCTCGCGAGCCGCCGCCACGGCCTCACGCCTCGCGCCCCGCTCCTCGATCGCGCCGTCGTGGAGCGCGCCCTTTGCCTCCCGCTGAGGTCCACGTTCCTCCACACCCGCGCTCGCCCGGCCCCCGCGCCTCCCCTCGCCGCGTGGCTCAAAGGCCCGCTGCGTCCCTGGGCCAAACGACTTTTGCAAGGCGAGGCCACCCGAAACCTCCCTTTCCTCGACGCCGCCGCCGTCTCCCGGCTCTGGCGTGATTTCCTCGCCGACGACCGCGGCCTTGGCGCGCCGCGTGTCTTCGTTTTGACCACGCTCGTCGCCTATCTCCAGAGCCATGACGCATCGATCTGACGAAGGACGCACCTGACATGGGCCTCGGCGCTGCACGCAAAACCGCGCTCGTCACGGGCGCCGCAGGATTTCTCGGCTCCCACCTCGTCGATCGCCTGCTCGACGAGGGCTACGAGGTCGTCGGCATCGACAACCTCATGACCGGCGACCTCAGTAACCTCGAGCGCGCCGGCCGCGACCCCCATTTCCACTTCCAGATGGGCGACGTACGCGAGCCGCTCCACGTCTATGCCGAGCTCGTCTTCAACTTCGCCTGCCCGGCCTCGCCCATTCATTACCAGAGCGACCCCCACGCCACGCTCACCACCAGCGTCCTCGGCGCCCTTCGCCTCGTCGAAATGGCCCGCGGCCGCCGCTGCACCATCGTCCACGCCTCCACCTCCGAGGTCTACGGCGACCCCACGGTCCACCCGCAGCCCGAGAGTTACTGGGGCAACGTCAATCCCATCGGCGACCGCTCCTGTTACGACGAGGGCAAACGTTGCGCCGAGACCCTCCTCAGCGACGCCCGCCGCGCCTGGGGCGTCGACGTCCGCATCGCCCGCATCTTCAACACCTACGGCCCGCGCATGGCCTTCGACGACGGCCGCGTCGTCTCCAATTTCATCGTCCAGGCCCTCCGCGGCGCCCCCCTCACCCTCTTTGGGGACGGCCGACAAACCCGCTCCTTCTGTTACGTCAAGGACCTCCTCGAAGGCATCCTCTCCCTCGCCCGGCCCGAGCGAATCGAGGGCCCCGTGAACCTCGGCAACCCCGAAGAATTCACCATTCGTGAGCTCGCCGAGGAGGTCCTTCGTATCGTCGGCAATGACCTCGCGATCGTCCATTCCCCCTTGCCCGCCGACGACCCGCGCCAGCGCAAACCCGACATCACCCGCGCCACGGAGCTGCTCGGCTTCTCCCCGCAGATCGGCCTCCGCGAGGGCCTTCGCGCCACCGTGGCGGATTTCCAGGCCCGGCTCGCCGAACGTAGCCCGAAAGGTCGATAGGCCCCGCCATGGTCCGGATCGCGATCCTCGCCACGCACCCGATCCAGTACCAGGCCCCGCTCTACCGAGCGCTCGCCGCCCGCGGTGACGTCGCGATCAAGGTCTTCTTCTGCTGGGATTTCGGCGTCAAGGAGACGAAGGACCCCGGGTTTGGCAAGGCCATTCGCTGGGACGTGCCCCTCCTCGAAGGCTACGAACACGAATTTTTGCCGAACCTCTCCCGCCGCCCCGGCACCGACCATTTCCTCGGCCTCGTGAACCCCACGGCGCCCGCGCGTCTCGCCTCTTTCCGGCCTGACGCCATCGTCGTCCACGGCTACGCCCATTTCACCGAACACGAGGTCATGGCCGCGGCCCGCCTCCGCGGCGTCCCCGTCCTGCTCCGCGGCGAATCGAACCTCCTCGCCGAGCGCCCCTTTCACATCGCCGCCGCCAAACGCCTCGCCTTGCCCCCCCTCTTCCGTGGCCTCGGCGGCGCCCTCGCGATCGGCACCCTCTCCGCCCGTTATTTCGAGTTTTACGGCCTCCCCCCCGAGCGTATCTTCGTCGCGCCCTACACCGTCGACAACGCCTTTTTCCAGGCCCAGGCCGGCACGGTCCGCGAAGAGGCCCGCGCTTTCCGCAAGGAGCTCGGCATTCCCGAGGACGACCTCGTCGTCAACTACGCCGCCAAGCTCATCCCCGTGAAAGGAGGAGCCGATCTCCTCCGCGCCTTCGCCGCGCGCCCCCGCCCCCGCGCCCACCTCGTCCTCATCGGCGACGGCCCGCTCCGCGCCGAGCTCGAATCCCTCGCCCAAAGCCTCTCGGCCAACATCCACTTTCTGGGCTTCGTCAACCAGAAACGTATGCCCGCCGCCTATGCCCTCGGCGACGTTTTCGTCTTGCCCTCACGATTCGAACCCTGGGGCCTCGCCGTCAACGAGGCCATGAACCTCGGCCTCCCCATTGTCGCCTCCGATCAGGTCGGCTCCGTCCCCGACCTCGTCGGCCCCGACAATGGCTGGGTTTTCCCTGCCGGCAGCGTCCCTGCCCTCACCCGCATTCTCGACGAGGCCCTCGCCCATCACGACGCCCGTGTCGCCCGCGGCAAGGCCTCGCTCCGTCGTATTGCCGGCTGGGACATCCCCCAGACCGCCGAAGGTTTCGTCCGCGCGGCCCGCGCCGTCTCGTCGCGCCCATGAAGCTCGTTTTCCTCTGCCCCGACCTCGTCGACGCGCCCCACGGCGGCATTCCCACCGTCAGCCGCCAGGTGCTCCGGCAGCTCGAAAAGATTGCCCGAGAACGCCGCATTCCCCTCGACCTCGACCTCTGGGCCTTGCACGACGCGCCTCATTCCGAAAGCGACGTCGCCCGCGAAATCGGCCTGCAAAACCCTCCCCGCCGCTTCCGCGCCTTCAAAAGCTCCCGCCTCGCCATGCTCACCGCCGCCGCGCGCGAGCACGCGCATGCCGACCTCGTCTTCACGAGCCACATCGGCCTCGGCCCGATCGCCCGCCTCCTCCGCCCACGCTCTACCCCCGTCGTCCAGTTCCTCCACGGCGTCGAGTGCTGGCGCCCCTTGCCCCCGCACCAGCGCCTCGGTCTTTGGTCCACCAACCTTTTGATCAGCAACAGTGCCTTCACCCTCGGCCGTTTCCTCGACTGGAACCCCGAACACGCCTCCCTCCCGAGCCGCGTCTGCTGGCTCGGTTTGCCGAACGATCGCGCCACCCGCGACCTTCGTTTTCACGCTCGGGGGCTACGCTCGGACGAGCCGAGCTACGCCCCCGAACCCCCGCCCCCCAACGAAGACGCTGTCCCCTCCGCGCTGATCGTCGGCCGCATCCACCCCGAGGAACGCTACAAAGGCCACGCCGAGCTCCTCTCGATCTGGCCCCACGTCCGCCGCCAGTGCCCCGGCGCGCGCCTCGACATCGTCGGCGACGGCGCCGCCCGCCCTGCCTACGAAGCCCACGCCAAGCGCCTCGGCCTGCTCGACACCGGCGCCGTTCGTTTCTGGGGCCGCATCCCCGACGACGACCTCCGCGCCCGCTACCAGCACGCCACCGTCTTCGCCATGCCGAGCCGCGGCGAAGGGTTTGGCCTCGTTTATCTCGAAGCCATGGCCGCGGGTGTCCCTTGCATCGGCTCCCTCGACGACGCCGCCCGCGAGGTCATCGTCCACGGCGAGACCGGCCTCTCCGTGCGTTACGGCGACCGCGAAGGCCTCGCCCGCGCCCTGATCGAGCTCTTCACCGATCGCCACGAACACGCGCGCCTCGCTCGCAACGCCCGCGAACGAGTCCTCTCGTCGTTCACCGAGGACCATTTCGGCGCGCGCCTCTGGGACGCACTCGCGACCCTCCACCCCGCATCCTTCGCGACGGACGCCTCATGAGTGAGGCCCCGGCGACTTCACACGAACGCCTCGGCGCCCCGGGCCTCGCCGAACGTGTCCTCCGCGGCGTCGCCGCCATGAGTGTCGTCGCGATCGTCGGATACATCAGCCAGCTCGTCATCGTCCCCATCGGCATGCACGCCTGGGGCCCGGCTCGTTATGGCGAGTGGACCTCGCTTTCGGCCCTCATCGCGTTTCTCTCGATGACCGACCTCGGCGTCCAGTCGCACGTCGTCAACCGCATGTGCGCCCACCACGCCCGCGGCCACCACGACAAACTCCTCGACGACCTCCACAGCGCGCTCCGCCTCCAGGCCCCACTCGCGATCGGCATCTGGATCTTCGCCGCGCTCGTCACCGCGCTTTTGCCGCTCGATACGTGGCTCGGCATCACCACCGCGACGCGCCTCGAGACGTACATCACCCTCGCCCTCCTTGGCCTCGAGCTCCTCCTCGGCGTCCCGCTCGGCGCTGTCCGCGGCACCTACCGCGCCACCGGCCTCCTCGTCCGCGCAGCTTGGCTCACCGCCCTCAAACGTGCCGTCGAGGTCGCTCTCCCTGCCGGCCTCATGCTCGCCGGCGCTCGTTTCCCCGTCGTCGCCCTCGCCCGCGTCGCCTGGGCCCTCGCCCTCGACGCCTACGTCGTGCGTGATCTCCACCGACAAAACCCCTGGTTCCGCCTCACGCCCCTCGGCGGCGATCGCGCGGCCGGCGTGCGGATGCTCGCGCCCGGCGCCCTCTTTTTGCTCGCGGGCCTCGGCGATTTCCTCGCCACCCAGGGCAACCTCCTCGTGATCCAGTCCGTCGTCGGCGGCGAAGAGGTCTCCCGCTTCGCGACCCACCGCAACATCGCGAACATGGGCCGCATGCTCTCGGTCCAGTTCACCACCGTCCTCTGGCCCGAGATCACCGCCCTCGACGCCCTCGGCGACGCGCGCCTCCTCCGCGCTCATCGCACCACGGCCAAGGTCTCGGGCTTCCTCGTGGGCCTCACGCTCCTCGGCTTCTTGCCCGTCGCCGAGATCGTCTACGCCGCGTGGACGCTCAAAAAACTCACCGTCGACATGCCCACCCTCGGGCTCCTCACCGCGCAGACCGTGCTCTGGGGCTTCTGGGGCGTCGCTTCCACCACGCTCCTCGCGACGAACCGCCAGGGCCGCCTCGCGGTCTTGCTCACGGCGAACGCGGCGCTCGTGTTCGTCCTGTCCGTCCTCTTCGTCCCGCGCTTCGGCATTCGTGGCGTCGCAGCCGCCTCGCTCCTCGCCGACCTCGCCCTCGCGAGCTGGCTCGTGCCGCGCGCCGCATGCCGCGCCCTCGGCGACACGTTCCTTGGTTACGCCCGCGAGATCCTCGGCGCCCTGGGCCTTGGCCTGCTCCTCCCGGCCGCGATCTCGGCCGTTCTTTACGTTTTTTTGCCTGCGGGGATCGTCCGGGCCGTCGTCGTGCCGCCCGTCTTCGGCGTCCTCGCGCTCGCCTTTTTCTGGATCGCGCTCGCCCCCGAGGAGCGCGACACCGCCCGACAGATCGGCTCCAAGATCCGTCGAAAGCTCGGCGGCAACCGGGGAGATGCCGCATGATCCACGTCCGAGACACGAAGGAAAACCATGATTGAAAAACACATCCTCGTGACCGGAGGCTTCGGCTTCCTGGGCAGCCACCTCGTCGAGCGCCTCCTCGCCGACGCGGAAGCACGCGTCCACGTCGTCGACAACCTCAGCACGAGCCCCCTCGATCACGAGGCCTACGTGCGCCGCGTAGAGAACCCGCGCCTCACCTACGACATCGCCTCGATCGAGGACTTCCACACGCGCGGCGCCTTCCGTTCTTTCGCCGAGATCTTCCACCTCGCCTCGCCCGTCGGCCCTGTCGGCGTCCTCGGCCATGCCGGCAAGATCGCCAAGAGCATCACCGACGACACCTACCGCGTGATCGACATCGCGAACCTCACGGGCGCGCGCCTCTGCGACGTCTCCACGAGCGAAATCTACGGCGGCGGCCGTGACGGTTACTGCTCCGAGAACGACAGCAAGATCATCACCCCGAAGATCAGCGCCCGCCTCGAGTACGCCGTCGCCAAGCTCGCGTGCGAGATCGCGCTCGTCAACACGTGCAAGGTCACGGACCTCTTCGCCGTGATCATCCGCCCCTTCAACATCGCGGGCCCGCGCCAGTCCGGGAGGGGTGGGTTTGTCCTCCCGCGTTTCATCAAGCAATGCCTCGCGGGCGAGCCCCTCACCGTCTATGGCGACGGCTCCATGATCCGCGCCTTCACCCACGTCATCGACGTCGCCGAGGGCCTCGTCCGCGCCTTGCGCCACGGCCGTCGCGGCGAGGCCTACAACATCGGCAACCCCCACAACAAGATCAGCATCCGCGACCTCGCCGAGCGCACCGTTCGGATCTCCGCTTCCGAGAGCCGCATCGAGTACGTCGACCCCAAGGCCCTCTTCGGCCCGCTCTTCGAAGAGGCCAACGACAAGTACCCCGACGCCGACAAAGCCATCCACGAGCTCGGCTGGCATCCTCGTTTCGACCTCGATACCGTCATTCGTGACAGCGTGGAGTACATTCGTGCGGGTCGCCTCGACTGACCTCCCTCCTCCGCCGGTCCTTCGGCCCCGCCGGCCTCCGGCGGACGGTGAAACACGCCCGCGCGTCAGCATCGTCATGCCGACATACAAACGCGCGCGCCTCGTCGGCGAGACCCTTCATTCCCTCCTCGCCCAATCGTTCCGCGATTTCGAGCTCCTCGTCCGCGACGACGGCCCAGGCGACGACGGCACCGAGGAGGCCATCCGCGCCGCCGCCGCCGGCGACCCGCGCGTCAAATACCACCGAAACCCGAAAAACCTCCGCATGCCGGCGAACCTCAACGCTGGCATCGCGGACTCCGTAGGCGAGCTCATCGCGGTCTGCCACGACCACGACCTCTACCACCCCGATTTCCTCGCCGATCTCGTGCGCCTGCTCGACCTCCACCCGAGCGCGCTTTTCGCGCACACCGGCCTCGAAATGGTCGACCAAAAGGGCCGTCCCCTCGGCGCCGTCCACGTCGGCCCGTGGCCCGCGCTCACGCCGGGTCGGGTTTGGCAGGGCACCATGCTGGAGAGCTTCAGCTGCCCCGTCTGCGCGCTCACCCTCGTCCGGCGCGACGCCCACGAGCGCCACGGCCTCTACGATCCAACGTTTGGCTTCATCGCCGACGTCGAGATGTGGATGCGCCTCTCCGAGCACGGCGACGTCGCGTATGCGGCACGCCCGCTCGTCCGTGTCCGCAATCGGGAAGACGGCCACGACGTCGACGTCAACCCCTGGCCGATCCACGCCCTCTCCTTCGCCATTCACCGCAAATACGTCCCCCGCCATTTCCACGGCCCCGAGCGCCTCGCCCGGCAAATCGCGCTCGCCTTGCGCGCCGACAAACAGGTCCTCCACGAGGTCGCCTCGCGCCTCCGCCACGGCAAACCCGTCGGCCTCGGCGCCTCGCTCGCTCCCCTCCGCGAAAATGCCGGCCCGCTCTCGCGTGTCCTCCTGCCCCTCGTCGGCCCCCTCCAATCCATGATTCTGGAGAAACGCTCGTGAAAACCTCGCTCCTCGTCGGCCAGAGCCCCCTCGGCATGATCCCCCGCGTCCTCGACGAGATCCAGGGCACGCGTATCCTCGACGTCGGCTGCGGCGTCGGCGTGTATGGCTTCATGTTGCGCCACCGCTGGCAGGACACGCCCCTCGGCTTTCGCCAGGTCCGCGAATACGACCGCCGCGACCCGCGCCTCGACGAACCCGAGCTCCTCACCGGCTGCGACCTCACCGTCCACAACCTCCGCCGCACCTCGCACCATCGGAGCTACGACGAGCTCCTCCTCGCCAGCGCCGACGCCCTCCCCTACCCCGACGATTACGTCGACACGCTCCTCTGCATCGAGGTCCTCGAGCACCTCGACAAACCCGCCGCCCTCCGCGCCCTCAAGGACTTCGAGCGTATCGCCCGCAAGCGTATCGTCATCACCGTCCCCCGCGAATCCCTCGACCCGCACACCGGCCACGACGAACGCGCCTTCCTCCGCCTCGACACCCCCGATCCCGACGTCCAGGCCTGGAGCTTCGCCGAGACGCACCGCTCCGCCTTCACCCCGGCCGAGCTTCGTTCCCTCGGCTTTCGTTGCGGCCGCAAGGTCGAGCCGGGCCCGCGCGCCCCGATCCAGCTCGCGATGGCCCTCTGGCAGACCTACGGCCCCCCCGGCGGCCAGCTCCTCGCCGTGAAGGACCTCGACAAACCTGCCGCCCGGACAAACGCGAACGCCCTCCCCCCGCCTCCCGCGACGACCGAGGGCTTCCCCGATTACCGCCCCGCGGAGCGAAGGCCCGCGCATACCCCTCTGGCCGAGGTCGGCTGAACCGGGGCATTTTTCCCAGGAAAAACCCGCATGGACGCGACCCTCGCCCCCCAGAGGCCCCTCGTCTCCGCCGCGCGCGCCGGCTCGGGTGGGCTTTTGGACCGGCGTTATGGCCCGCTCCTCCTCCATGCGCTCCTCGTCTTCATCGCTTTCGTCACGATCTGGCTCGCCGACGAGCCCGCCACCACGCTGTACGTCACGGGCTCGGCCGTCCTCGTCATTTTCCCGTGGCTCATCTTCCTCGAATTCCGCCGCGCGCCGCTCTGGCTGAGCCCCCTCTCGTTTTATTTCGGCTGGTACACCATTGCCCTCGGCCCCGCCGCCATCCACCACGCGAACAAGCTCGTCGACGGCATCCCCATTCGTTTCAGCACCAAGTTCATCTACCCGGACGAGCTCGCCGCGGGGTATGTCCTTTACCTCCTCGGCTCCTTCGCGCTCCACGCCGGCCTCCAGGCCACGCGCCCTCTCCCGAAGCCCCACGAGACCTCGCCGCCCGTGGGATCGGGATTCCTGGCGCTCTGGGTGATCGGCGTCTTCGTGCGTTTCGGCGGCGCCCGCCTCGGCGGATTCGGCGCCTTCGGCGGCATGCTCCTCTGGGCCTCCCTCGCGGCGCTCACCGGCTACGTCATTCACCAGGGCGGAAATTACCGCCGCCCCTCGTTCTGGCTCCTCTTCGCCATTGGCACCGCCGTCGAGTTCATCGTCAACCTGCGCGCGGGCTCGAAGGCGTACCTCATGTTCAGCTTCCTCCCGGCGGGCCTCCTTTTCGCCCGCCAGCGCCCCCTGCGCCGCTGGCTCCCCGTCTTCGCCGTTGCCCTCACCGCGTTTTACCTCGGCGTCGTCGCGCCCGTCGTCTCGGCCTCCCGCGCCTCCTCGTCCGACGACGTCGCGGGCGAGTCGCAGAGCGACCGCATCGTCCGCACCTACGCGCAGGGCGACTATGGCGACGGCGACGGCATCTCCGAC
>JANMGF010001368.1:0-3537 GCA_031374535.1 Polyangium sp. (in: bacteria) | reverse complement strand
TACGGCGGCAAGGAGTACGGCGGCAAGGAGTACGGCGGCAAGGAGTACGGCGGCAAGGAGTACGGCGGCAAGGAGTACGGCGGCAAGGGCGAAGGCCAGTACGACGTCGACATCAACAGGGACGCCGATCCGTACGACGTCGACATCAACAGGGACGCCAATCAGTACGACGTCGACATCAACAGGGACGCCAATCAGTACGACGTCGACATCAACAGGGACGCGAATCAGTACGGCGGCGGCAAGGGCGGCGGCGGCGCGTTCCTCCAGAAGGACTGACCGTCACGCGCACGAAGCTCCTCGGCCCGATCCTGGGGTTCGCCTGGGATCGGGCTTTTTTTCGGAGCCAGCGCTCACCACGATCCTTCGCGGAGAGGCTCGGCGCCGAAGAGCTCGGCGAGCACTTTGCGGTACTGATCGGCGAGCCGAACGAGGTCGTGGAAGACGGCCGCGACGTCATGCTCGCTGGCGAACGCCGTGACCGGCTCGGAGAAGGACAACACGACGACGCCTCCCGAGAGCGACAGGCGGCACACGCCCGAGGTCCGATCGTTCGCCGTGAGCAAGAGCCTGTAAAACGGCTCGTGGTTCGCCGAAGGCATCCGCACGAGGGGCACGCGCAGGATCACCTGCAAGCCCGCGCCGTCGATACGTACGGTCACCTCGGTGGGCGTCGCGTCGCCGCCGAGGGCGCGATGATGGATGCGCCAGGAACGCCGGCCCACGCGGGCCTTGTTGGCGATGATGCCGAGCGCGGTCAACGCGTCGCGCACCACGCGCTCGGCGCCGGCAGCCTCGGCTTCGAACGCGTGCGGCAAGAGGATCCCGCACGACTGGCAACGATCGTTGTCCGCGGAGAAAGCCTCCGTGCAGCCCGGGCAGCGATGAATGAGCGCGCGATCGCCGAGCTCGGATGCGGGTACGTCGAGCGCGCGGAGGTCACGCGAGAGGAGACCGACGGGAAGGAGGCAACGCGCACGATCGATCGCGCTGCGGCCGATCTGCCGTCCCGCGGTGATCACGCCGATGACGCGACCCGCGGCGTCGATCACGGGGCAACCTCCACGGCCGCCACGCGAACCGAGATCAGGATCGAGCGCGACGAGATCACCTCCACGGCCCTCGGCGCAGACGACGGACATCGCCGCCACGACCGCATCACCGGGTGACGCGACGAGCGTGGTGACGGGCTCACCGAGGCGCGGCAGCGGATCCGCGCGGAGCGGGAGGGGCGAGGCGCCGATCGCATCGAGCGGCAAGACGAAGGCGAGGTCTCGCTCGGCATCCACGGCGACGACGCGCCCCGCCGCGCGACGGCCATCCTCGGTCGAGAGCGTCACCTCGGCTTGAAACGCGACCGCGCGCCAGCTCGTCACGACGACGCCGTTGCCGAGCGCGACCCACCCCGTGCCGCTCGACGTGCCGCCAGAGACCGCCACGACGGACCTCCGCGCGACGCCGATCACGGTCTCGGCCGGGCCGCCGAGCGGCGAAGGATCGCCCTGGGATGCGCCGATCCGCGAGGTCATCCGGACGCGATCCTCTTCAGCGCCGTCATCATGAGATCGAGCGCCGCTTGCTTGGGCACGTCGCGAAACGCATGCGCCACGATTTCCTTGAGTCGTTGCGACGTCTGCGCAGGCAAGCGTGTACGCGTGAGCAGCTCCGTCAGCGCGCCAAGCGCGAGGAAGTGGCGGAGCGTCACGTCCGCCGGCGCAAGCTCGATCTCCTCGACATACCGCGCGAGGTGCTCACGTGCCTGCACCGCCGTGGCGAGCGGCTCGACGACGAACGACCGCTCCTTCGGCAGCAACGCGCGCGCCGCGACGATCCGTTCCATCGCGAGCAGCGCGGGCTCCGCCATCGGGATCGGCGTCGAGGGACGCTTGCCGCCCGCCGTCGGCGCGCTCGGCCAGATCGCCCGCGTCACCCCCGACGCGCTCCGGTAAAGGTACGAGACCGAATCGGGTACGGTCTCGCCAAACTCGTAGATCGCCCGGTACACCGCGGCGCGCACGAGCAAAAGCATCGTCGCCGATCGCTCCTCGTAACTGAGCGCCGTCGCCAGCGCTTGGGCCTGATGCAGGAGCTCGCACAGCTTCTCGGCAGGCGTCGTCGCCTTGCGCGCCGCTGCGTCCTGAGCATCCGCGTCCAGCGAACCAGGGCGCGTGATCCCATCGCCGCTCATCGCCGGCATGCCAGGGACGGTGCGCCTGCGCGCGACCGGCGAGGCGAACGGGAGCGGCGTCGTGAGCGAAGGGAGCGCCCCGAGGCGCGCCGTTTCCGGGGGCGGCTCGCGATCGAGGGGAGGCGGCGAAACGAAGGCGCTCGTCGAGGAAGCACCGAGGCGCGCGGTCTGCGGCACGCCCTCGGGAGGCGCGAGCACGGGCGGCAACGCGTCGAGAGAGTCGCCGCGCGTCAAGTCGGAGAGGCCAAACAGCGGCGCGATCACGGGCGGCAACGCATCCTCGGGGATCACGCCGCGTGACGCGTCATTCGCGAAGGCAGGCGCGAGGATCGGCGGGAGGTCGTCCGCGGGCGGCGCCGAGGTGTCCGCGGGCCGCAACGTCGAAGGCGGCGGCGGCACGACCGATCGTCGCCCCGGCGCGGGCTGCAACGTGGAGAGCGTTCGTTTCCTCCCGAGCGACTCCCATCCCCCGCCCCCACGCGCGTCCCCATGCGCCGCGATACGCGCGTCGAAGGCCGCCACGAAGATCTCCGCGTACCGCTCCGACGTCGCCATCATCTCCCGGATCACGTGGCGCACGAGGGGAGGCGGCGCCGCGCCGAGCTGCGTGACGAACCGCAACAAGAGCAGATCGTCTCGCAAACACAGGCGCGAGGTCATCTCCTCCGCGTCGCAAAGCTCGAGCGAGAGCCGCATCGCGGGGACACGCTGGCTGCGCGGGAGACGCGCGACGGGCGACTCCACCACGAGGTGCATGGACTGCATGTCGAGCGACAGAAACACGCTCGACTCCTTGCCGATGAGCGCCCAGCCCGGCCCTTCCGGCAGGTTCACGGCGCGCGCCGTCAGGTTCGTCTCTGCGCCGACGCAAAGGCCGAGGGCGCGCGGGTACTCGCCGCGTCGAAAGGACTCTGTCGCCTTCTCCAGCCCCGAGGTATCGAGCGACGCGTGCCCCCGCGGCACGAACCTGCGCATCGAGTCCTCGAGCGCGAGCGGAGCGCGGTACTCGCCGCAGGCGTCGCAGCGCGGCCCATGAACGGGCCATCCGCACACCGTGCAGAACTCCCGGGCCGTTCGGCTCGCGGCTCCCACCGCGCAGAGGATAAAGCGAACCCGGCCCTCCGCGGGCACAATGTGCGATTTGCCGTGATCCTGCGCGCCTTTCCCGGTCCGTGTGCTCCGATCAGATCAGCGGGTTCAGGTGCAAAGGCGCCCGCGTCTCCCGCAAATCCCCCTGGATACGCCGCACGAAGTGCGCGGCGAAGGCGGCCCAGGTCACGAACGTGACCACCCCACTCACCAGGCCCGCGTTCCGGCCGAAGCCGATCGACGTCGTCGCGATCGTCCCG
>JANMGF010001360.1:0-5120 GCA_031374535.1 Polyangium sp. (in: bacteria) | reverse complement strand
GATCGCCTTCGCCCATATCGATCTTGGGCCAGGCGTCACCGAGCTCGCCGGGCGAATCGCCACGGTTTTCCTGGGTCCCCAATCCGTTGCGGGACCCCAGCACGGAAACGAGGATTTGCAAGGCGACGTCCCACGTGCCAGAGAAAAAGCATCGAGCATGAGCGCTGGGATTGATTACGAAGTGTGCGACGCGACGAAGCTCGACGACCCGCTTCTGCGCCGGATGTGGCGCCTGCGTCTCCAGTTCATGGATCTGAAGCCGGGCGTCGTGGAAGAGGACGATTTCCGCTCGTTCGCGCGCTTCTTTCGCGAGGGGAAGTACGGCGTCCTCTTTCGTGAGAGCAGCGGCCGCCTCGTCGGCTTCTTCGGCGTCGAATTGTCCCTGCGGACCGCGCAGGGACAACGTTACCTGGCCATGGTGATGGAGTATGCCTTCATGGAGGAGGCGTACCAGGGACACCCCGCGATGCTCTGGGCCCGGATCGACGTGTCGTTACGGGTTTTGCTCCACAACCCCTGGATCCCCAAGTACGCCTTCGGGCTCACCTACCCCGCCACGGCGGTCACGCTGCACAACGCTTACCCGGGGGTCGTGGCGCTCGGCGAGCCGGGATTGACGGATTTCCAGCGCGAGGCGCTGCTCGACCACGCGCGAAGGGCCGGGGGCGGACGGTTTCACCCGAGCTCCCACCTCGTCCCGATGAACACGATCCCGAAGACAAAGGCGCGTATCCCGAGGAGCAAGGCGCACCGCGAGGCCTACGCGTCGTTCGTCCGGCTGAACCCGCAGTGGCAGCAAGGGTATTGCCTCGTGATGATGGCTCCATTCAGAGCGCCGACGGTGCTCGATCCGCTGCGCCGGATGGTGGCCAAGCGATGGGGCCGGGGTGCCGGCGCGCGCTGAAGAAAAATCACACCGGCAACGTCACCCCGGCGGCAACAACGCAAGCAAAACCCTCGCCCCCACCTTCTTGTCCGTGACGAGCACGCTCCGCACCATCTTCGTGCTGCCCAGAAGCCTATTCCCCATATCTTCGCCCGCGATTTCGAGCCGGATCGCGAGCAAACGCTGCGGGTAGCGGGCGAGGAGCGCGTCGCAATCGCGATAAAATCGCACGCTGCCGTCGTTCGCGAGGAATAGGATCCGGGAGATGCGGGCGTTCTGCGGGCCCTCGGGCGCCTTCTTGTTCAGCGCGTCGAGGCCCTTCTGCTCGGCGGCGAGCTTGTCGCTGATGAGCTCGAGGCCCTGGGAGGCGTGCCCGACGCCGAGCGCGTTGCGGAGCTCGGCGGCCAGCGCGTCGGTCATCGGGAGCGTCGCGACCCGGTGACGGCCGCTCTCCCAGAGCAAACCCGCGTGCGTCGTGAGAAGTTTCACGACGGCATCGTGGCGCGGATCAGCGACGACATCTTTCGGCAGCTTGAGGACGGACATCTTGCAGGGAGGTCTACCAGATTCACGGTCCCCTGGCGTAACCTTCCCACGATGAGCCCGCGACGCGAGGACACGCCTCCCACGAAAGACCTCCCCCCGGCGCTCGCCGAGGCCTACGATCCAGCGCGATTCCGCGACGAAGGGCGGAGGCTCGTCGACCGGCTCGCGGACTACCTCGCGGATGTGATGGGCCGGCGGGCGGGTTTGCCCGTCCTTTCGTGGAAGACGCCCGCGGAGAACCTGGCGGCGTTCCCGGGGGACTTCCCCGAGAGGCCGGCGGAGGGCGGCGCGGCGGGCGGGTTCGAGGGGCTCGTCGGGCGGGTGCTCGAGCGCTCGATTCATTTGCATCACCCGCGGTACGTGGGGCATCAGGTGACGGCGCCTCTGCCTGTCGCCGCGCTCGCGGAGCTTGTGGGGGCGATGCTCAACAATGGAATGGCCATCTACGAGATGGGGCCGGCGTCGACGGCGATGGAGAAACACGTGATTCGCTGGCTCTCGGATCGGCTCGGGTTCGGCGCGGGCGCGGGCGGGGTGCTCACGTCGGGCGGGTCGATCGGGAACCTCACGGCGCTGCTCGCGGCGAGGCGGGCGCGGTCCGGGTTCGACGTCTGGGGCGAGGGCCATCGGGCCGGGCCCGAGCTCGCGGTGATCGCGTCCGAGCAATCGCATTATTGCGTGGATCGGGCCGCGCGGATCATGGGCTGGGGAAAAGGCGGCGTCGCGGCCGTGGCGGTGGATGAACGATATCGATTGAGGCCGGAGGCGTTGCCGGGGGCGCTCGCGCGGGCGAAGGCCGAGGGGAAGAGGGTGATCGGGGTCGTGGCGGCGGCGGGATCGACGGCGACAGGGGCGTTTGATCCGCTGGAGCCCATTGCCGATTTTTGCGAGAAAGAGGGGCTCTGGCTCCACGTGGACGGCGCGCACGGGGCAACGGCCGCGCTGTCGCCGCGGCATCGGGGGCTCGTCCAAGGGATCGAGCGGGCCGACTCGGTGGTGTGGGACGCGCATAAGATGATGCTGATGCCGGCCCTGATCACGGCCGTGATTTTCCGCGACGAGGCGCGGGGCCGCGAGGTGTTCGCGCAGGAGGCAACGTATCTGTTCCACGGCGATCGCGAGGCGTCGTTCGATACCGGCGAGGGGACCCTCGAATGCACGAAACGAATGATGTCCCTCGAGCTTTATGCCGTGCTTTCGGTGCTCGGGACGCAGGTGCTCTCGGATGCCGTCGAGCGCACATTCGAGCTCGGCCGGCGGTTCGGGGAGATGTTACGCGCGGCCGGCGACTTCGAGATTCCCGTCGATCCGCAGGCAAACATCGTGTGTTTTCGGCATGTCCCGCCCGGCGCGGTGGAGGGCGAGGCGCTCGATGAATTGCAGGATCGCCTCCGGATCCGATTGCGGGACGAGGGATAGTTTTACCTCGTACGCACGCGGCTCGGCGGAAAGACGTGGCGCCGGACGGAGCTCATGAACCCGCTCACGACGGAGGAGGACCTCGTCGCGCTCCTCGCCGCCATACGCCGAGGCGCGTGAGCCGCGAGGCGTTTTTCCTTCAACGCCCCGCAATCCACCCGTCGAAGGTTCCCTCGCCGCGCGCGGTCCCGGCGTCGACCTTGATCCACAAATTGAGAAAGGCCGTCCCCGCCGTCTGCTCGGGGAATTTCCGGTAGGTGGCCGGGACCCGCGCGCCGAGGCCGTGGAACGTGACGATCCGCGTGCCGACGGGCGCCGCGTCGAGGGCGGCTTCCACGCGCGCCGTGTCGTCACGGAAACGGTCCTCGGTCAGGGCAATCGCGTCGTCGAGGCGCCTCGCCTCCGGGAAGATGTTCTCCTCGAAGGGATTGCAGAAATAATAGGCGCGGTAGGCCTCCCAGTCGACGTCGTCGAGCGTGCCTTGCCAAACCTTGGCGCGATCCGAGAGCCCAAGCGCCTCGATCACCTGCGTGGCCGTCTCGACGAGCGCGGCGCGGTGCTCGATGCCGTGGAAAGGCACATCCGTCGTGAGGGCGCCGGTGATGCAGAGTTTGCCGACGCCCGCGCCGACGTCGAGGACCGGGCCGCCTTGCTCGGCGAGCAGGCGCGAGACCTTACGCGCCACCACGAGGGGGGTCCAGAAGCGCGACGAGACGCGCCGGATGGGCTCGGGGAAAAGCTGGTCGAAGCCGCGATCGGAGACGGGGCGCCCCGCGCGGACATCGTCGATCATCGCAAGGAGATCGACGCCCAGAGCGAGGCCCCCCATGTCGATCAGAAGCCGGTGTACCGCAGGAAGCAATCGGGCTGCTTGCCGCCGTACGCGCCGTTCCAGTAGCCCCTCTTGTAATTCGCCTCGGCCACGCCCGTCGAGGTCTGCGAGCCGATGAAGGTGCCTTGATCGGGGTCGAGGACAATCCCGATGTGGCCGGACCAGTGGACCAGATCACCGGCTTGCGGTTCGGTCACCTTCTGGAAATGCGGCGAGCTCGGAAAGTCGTTGGCGAGCATGTAGGGGAACCCGGGGCTCACCGCGGCGCGCATCACGGCCACGACGAACTGGTTACATTTCATCTCGGCGTAGGAGATCTCCCGGCCTTGCATCCGCTCGTAGTTCCGGGCCACCTGCGCGATCTCGTATCCCATGGTCTGAAGCCTCCCGTTCGAGGAGGGAGCAGTCTACACGCAGGCCGTTCCCGAGAAAATACTCTTACGACGCGGACCTTGCCCCCGATCCTCGCCTCCACCTCCGCGTCCTCTGCCAACCTCGACCCCGATCCTCGCCTTCACCTCCAGGTCCTCTGCCGGCCTCGCCCCCGATCCTCGCCTTCACCTCCAAGTCTTCTGCCGACCCCTAAACCGCGGCCCAGGTTCATCTCCCTGTCACGCGTCGCCCCGGGACCCGCTCCCCGGGTCTCCCCTCGCCTCGTGTTCCGGCCTCGAACCCGCTCCTCGGGATCACCTCTGTGTTGCGCGCCGCCTTCGCGTTCGACTATCATCACGTCATGCGTTTCCTGCACGACCTGACGTCCGGTGATATGATCACCATCACCGAACAGTGGACCGGCACCTTGAAGCCAGTCTTCTCGATCATCGCAGAGCTTGGACCCCTCCTGCCTCGCGTCGAGGAGGACCACGGCGCCCTCGTCGGCGCGCGGGCGGGCAGCTCGGCAGAGGCTCTCCTGCGCTCGCTCTCCGACAAGGCCGAGACGCTCGACAATCGCCACGATCACCTCCAGCGCGCGCTGCACCTGGGAATGAGGAGCGCGCGCGAGGCCCTCCTTGGCCAGGATCCGCCGAACACGGAGCTCGCCGACGCAGTCGAGGTCTCCCTCGACAAGCTCCTGCCGGGGGGGCTCGATATCGTCAAAGCCTCCTACGAGAGCGAGGCGGGCAACGCCGCACAAATGGTGGAGCTGGCCCAGACGGAGCTCTCCGACGTGCTCGTCCAGGTGCCCATCCTCCCCGGGGTCTCGGCGCTCGATCTCGTCCTGCAAATCGGAGCCGTCGGCGCAGCCCTCGGCGCGACGGAGCAAAAGAAGTCCGTGACCGTAGCAGCAGCCGCAAAGGAAGAAATCACGCCCGCCGAGGTGCGGCGCCGGATGCGCGCATGGGTCGCCACGGTCAAGCTCGTCCTCGGCGCGCTTTCACGCACGAAGGCAAGCGAGGCGCTGGTCGAGCAGATCCAAAAGCCAGTCGTCGACGCCGC
>JANMGF010001359.1:0-6545 GCA_031374535.1 Polyangium sp. (in: bacteria) | reverse complement strand
CCTTGCCGCCGTACTCCTTGCCGCCGTACTCCTTGCCGCCGTAGGCGTCGCACGACAGGCGCTCGCGGTGGTGGGACAGGCTGTTCGTCTCGTCGAGCAGGCGGACGTTGATGATCGTGACCTGCACGAGCATGGGCCGGGTGAAGCTGCCGCCGCCGCAGGCGCCGACGCCGCGGAACCGGTCGCGTGGCATCAGGAACTGACCGTGGATGCGGCCCTGCCGGCTCGCCCGGAAGCTCCGCGCGTCCTTCCACGTATCGCGAAGGACCACGGGCCCGCTCGCGTAGCGCCCCCTGCCGTCGCCGCAACGGTACGTCGCCTGGAGATCGGCCTCCATCGAGTAACGAATGTTCTGCCGCCGGATGTTCATCTGCTCGAAGGCGAGCTCCAGGTCGCCGCTGTCCAGGAACCTGGCATCGACGTCGCCGAACCGCGGGCCGTAGCCGCCCCGTCCATCCGCCGAAGCCTCGCCCACGCTCACGAAGGGCGCGCTCGTCGCGATCGCGGTCGCCAAGAGGAGTTTGATCGAGCTCTTCATCGGGATACCTCTCCTTGTCTCGCGTGCTGCCCTCGCTTCGCGTGAATCGCGCGCGTGGGAAGACGCCTCTTCACGAGCGGCCATCCGATCGTCGTCGAGGCGCTCGCTGCTCGCTCAATGCAAGGCTGCGGCCGACGACGCCTCGCCCCTCGCGCATCCAGGCGCATCGAACGCGCGGCGAACCATGCGAGGAATTGGCGGACCTCGCGGGGTTCGTTTTCCGTGAAGGGTCGTGCTTTCTCGCCGCGTCCGCCCATGCGTGATCAAAACGTCGCTCGACGTCGCGCGCCACGTTCGTCCCGCGCGTCCGTGCGTGCGTCGATTTTGCCCCCGTCTATCGCGCCACGACCCGAGCGTGCGCACACGCGCCGGACACGCACGTGCTCGCCAATCGGGACGTACCTGTCCGTCGTCAGTCCTTCTGCTTCTTGGAGACCACGGCCGCGACGACGATCCCGAACGGACCGAGCACCGCGCATGCGAGGAACCAGAAGCAGCCGCCGCGGTTCTTCGTCGTCGCGATCCATGCGCCGAGGATGCCGCAGAGCAGCCAGACCGGGATGCCGAGCTCGAGCTTCATGGCCGAGGCGTAGCACGTCGCTCCGCGCTCGGCGGTTCGCCCCCCGCGCGCCTCGCGTGTACCCTCCCGCCATGGCCGAGACCAAGATGCTCGAGACCAGGACCTTCGACCTCGGCGACGTCGAGCTCTCCTGCACCCTCCAAGGCGACGGTCCCCTCGTCCTTTGCGCGCACGGCTTCCCCGACGACGCGCGGTCGTTCCGTGCCCAGGAGGGTCCGCTCGTCTCCCGCGGCTTCCGCGTCGTTTGCCCGACGATGCGTGGCTACGCGCCGAGCGGCATCCCTCGCAGCCGTCGCTACGACGCGGGCGCGCTCGGCCGTGATCTCTGCGCGCTCGCCGATCGACTCTCCCCCGACGCGCCCGTTCGCCTCATCGGCCACGACTGGGGCGCCATCGCCGCGTACGCTGCCACCGCGCTCGCGCCTGCGCGTTTTTCCCACCTCGTGACGCTCGCCGTGCCGCACATGCGCGCCACGTTGCCTCGCCTCGTGAGCCCCGCGCAGATGCGCCGCTCCTGGTACATCGCGCTTTTCCAGCTCCGCCGCCTCGCCGATCGCCGCCTCGCCGAGGACGACTTCGCGCTCATCGATCGCCTCTGGCGCGACTGGTCCCCGGGCTACGTCGCCTCGCGTGAAGACCTCGCTCGCATCAAGGACGGCATCGCGCCGCGTATCCCCGAGGTGCTCGGCTACTACCGCGCGTTTTTCTCCCCGCGCGTGCTGCTCGGCGAGCCGCGCCGCCTCCTCCTCGCGAAGACCCCCGTGCCCGCGATCCACATCCACGGCGAGGACGACGGCTGCATCGGCGTCGAGCTCGCGCGTAGCTTGGACGAGACGAGTTTCCTCGCCGGCATCCGCGTGCACGTCGTTCCCCGCGCGGGACACTTCGTTCACCTCGAGCGGCCCGAGGTCGTGAACCCGCTCCTTCTCGACTTCCTCGGCGCGCCCGCCTGAAGCGCTTACTGAGCCTTGCTGCGGTCACGCACGCGCGAGAGCACACGCACGATGCCCGTGACGTTCCACGCCGCGAAGCCCAGGAACAACGCGATGAGCGCCACGGCCCAGCGTGACGCGCGTGGCGAGCTTCCGTCGATGAGGAGCCATGCGTCGTCGGGTACGGCCTTGTCCGTCTGTGCGCGCACCGCTTCGGGAAGACGCGCGTGGCGCAGCCCTGCCTCGCGGAAAGGAACGAGCCTCCCTGCGAAGCTCGTCGGCGGCACGAACCGTGGCCCTTCGAAGCCCTCGGGCACGCGGATCTCCACCCAGATCTTGTCGTTGCCCGCGACCGGAGCGAGCCGGAACGAATCTCCCTCGGCCGCGCGCCCGTACCGGATCGCGCCCGTCGTGCCGAGCAGGCCCGTCGCGCGCACGTAGCGGTTTTCGAACGCCGCGCCCGGCGTCAGCGTCGAAAGCTCCGGGGCCTCGACGAGCTCTCCCGGCGTCAGCGCGTACCGCGCCTCTCCCATCAGCACCACGGCCATCCACGTCGCCGAGAGCGCCGTGATCGCCATGAGCACCACCGTCGCCGTTCGCTCGCGTTTTGGCGGCGCGGGCAGCGCGATCAGCTCAGGGTCCGACCCTGCGGCCTCGAGGGCCGGCGGGCGGGGAGCGGTCATGGTGGACGACGGATCGCGGGACACGAGCAGGGTGTGGGGGGCTCTGGCGCTTTCGGTCACGAGTATACCCGACGGACATCGCCCGGCGGGCCCGGTTCCTTCGTGGGTGGGTCGGATTTCTTTCGCCTGCCCGCCCGGTCCGTCGAGGCCGACGGGGGATCTCTTGCTCTCGTGCCCCTGCTTTCCTAGCCTACGTGCGTGGCCACGACCGCGAAGAAGCTCTCCTCCATCGTCTGTCCGTCCTGCGGCGTGACGAACTCGCCCGTCCCGCCCAGCGGCCGGTGCGTCTCGTGCGGCTCGTCGATGGACGTCACGCGCGGCCGCGACGCCGACAACGACGCGAACGGGCGGCGGAACAACGACGGGTTCAGCATCGCCTGGGCCGGCATCGCGCTCCTCGTGCAGGCCGTGCTCACGGCGGCGATCGTCGTGGGCCTCCCGATGGTCGTCAGCTCCCTCGATTTCGAGGGCCGCTACGGCATGATGATCGCCGTGCCCGTGTGGTTCACCGGCGGCATCCTCCTCGGCATGATCTCGCCGGGAAAGACCGTGGCCGAGCCCGTCGTCGCCACCTTGCTCGTCGCGATCCCCACGGTCTTTCAGCTCATGCGCTCGCAGACCGTGCGCACGCTCCCGCTCTTCATGTACGTCATCCTCGCGCTCATCGGCGTGATGTTCACGATGGTCGGCTCGTACATCGGCGAGCGTATCCAGATGGGCCCGCCGCCGAAGCGCGCAGGCGCGGATTGATCGGCCGAAGCGCGCGTCACTCCGCCCTGGGCCTCGTGTTCGCCCTGGGCTGCACGTCCGCCTCGGCCGTCGAGGAGCGCGCGGTCATCACGGCGATCGAACAGCTCCGCGACGCACCCGCGGAGGACCTCGAGGGGCGCAAACGTTTGATCGACGTGCTCGAGAAGAAGCCGGCCCCGACCCCCGAGGCAGAGCGTGCCCGGGACAGCTGCGCCTCTGCGTACCGGCTCCTCGTCGAGGGGAAAGAGGGCGTCGCGTCCGTACAGCGCTGGCTCGGGCGCCCGTCCGAGGCCCCGAAGACCCTGCTCGCCGACCTCGCCGCGGCTGAAGAAAAGCTCGAGCAGAGCGAAGAAGCCCTGCCTTCCTGCGAGAAGGCGGCTGCCGAGCTGCGCCTGCGACGCCGCTGACGGACGACCGGGTTTGCCCTTGGCAAGGGAAAACGCGGCGGGGGGGGTACGGCGCGTGCGCGACGCGTGCTCCCTCGTGCTAAAGACGGGACCCGTATGTTCGACACGCTCGCCCGAGGTTTTCGTCAGGCCCGCAACCGCCTCGCGGGGCTCACCGAGCTGACCGAATCCAACATCGATTCCGCGCTCCGTGAGGTGAGGCTCAGCTTGCTCGAGGCCGACGTCGAGATCGGCGTCGTGAAGGCCTTCCTGAGCCGCGTGAAGGAGAAGGCCCTCGGCCGCACGCTCGAGGCCCGGGTCAAGCACGAAGGCGAGACCTTGCAGGTCTCCGCGAGTGATCACTTCGTCAAGATCTGCCACGACGAGCTCGAGGCCATGATGGCCCACCAGGGCGAGACCATCGTGTGGGCCTCGGGTCGTCCGACCGGGCTCATGATGGTTGGCCTCCAGGGCTCGGGCAAAACGACGACCTGCGCCAAGCTCGCGCGGTACGTCGAGAAGCAGGGCAAGAAGCCCATGCTCGTCGCGGCCGACATGCAGCGCCCGGCGGCCGTCGAGCAGCTCAAGGTGCTCGGCAACCAGATCAAGATCCCGGTCTTCAACATCGCGGGCAAGACGCCCGTCGAGATCTGCGCGGCGGCCGAGGCCGAGGCGAAGAAGCTCGGCCGTGACGTCATCATCTACGACACGGCCGGTCGCCTCGCGATCGACGAGAAGCTCATGCAGGAGCTCGCCGAGATCAAGTCGCGCGTCGCGCCCGAGAACATCTTCCTCGTCGTCGACGCGATGATCGGGCAGGACTCGGTGAAGACCGCGCGCTCGTTCCACGATCGACTCGGCATCAGCGGCGTCGTGCTCACGAAGCTCGACGGTGATGCGCGTGGCGGCGCGGCGATCAGCATCAAGGAGGTCACGGGCGCGCCCGTCCTCTTCAGCGGCATTGGCGAGACGACCGACAAGTTCGAGGAGTTCCGCGCCGACGGCATGGCGAGCCGCATCCTCGGCATGGGCGACGTCGTGGGCCTCATGCAGGACTTCGAGCAGGTCGTCGATCAGAAGAAGGCCGAGAAGGACGCCGAGCGCCTGCTCCAGGGAGATTTTTCGCTCGACGACTTCCTCGAGCAGGTCCGCATGATCCAGAAGATGGGATCGCTGAAGGACCTCGTCGACAAGCTCCCGCTCGGCGGCATGTTCCCCGGTGGTTTGCCGAAGGACGTGAACCTCGACGACCGCGAGCTCGTGCGGATCGAGGCGATCATCCAGTCGATGACGCGTTTCGAGAAGCGCGACCCGTACGCGCTCATCCGCGAGCCGCGCCGCGCCGAGCGTATCGCGAAGGGCTCTGGCTCGAAGCCCGAGGCTGTCGCGGAGCTCGTGCAGAAGTTCCTCTTCATGAAGCAGATGATGTCGGGGCTCGGCCAGAACCTCGGCATGATGGGCAAGATCCCCGGCATGAAGCAGATGGCCCAGATGCGGAACATGCAGAAGGCCATGGCCGGCGGCGGCGGGATGCCCGGGTTCCCTGGAATGGGCGGCGGGATGCCGGGGATGCCTGGGTTCCCTGGAATGGGAATGGGTGGGTTCCCTGGAATGGGCATGCCGGGCATGGGAATGCCGGGCGGCGGCGCCGAGGGGCCGAGCATGACGAAGATGCGCGTGCTCAGCCAGTCCGAGAAAAACCAGAAAAAGGCGAGCCGCAAGCGCGAGCGCGACGCACGCAAAAAGGGTCGGAAGTAGGGGCGGCAGGCGCATGCGCCGAGAGGCAGGAGTTGCCTGGCTTTCCGTCGCATGCGCGCTCGGGGCCGCGTGCTCGCGTGATCCGGGCGGCGCTTCGGAACAGCCCACAGCCGGCGCGACGAACGCTCCCAGCGCACAGGCCCGCGAGGAACGGCGCGTGATCAAGGAGATCGCCGTGCCGACGCTTTCGCCGGGCGACACCCTCACGATCGACGGCAAGCTCGACGAGCCTGCGTGGGCAAAGGCCGCGGATACGGGTCCTTTCGTCGACGTATCGTCTGGAGCGCCGAATCCTCGTATTCCCGTGCAGGGCAGCGCGCGTCTCCTCTGGGACGAACGGTTTCTTTATGCCGGCTTCGACGTGAAAGACATCACGATCCGCGGCGGTTTTCCCCCGGACGCGCGGGACCCGCACCTCTGGGAGCGGGATACCGTCGAGCTCATGATCGATCCCGACGGCGACGGCGACAACAAAGATTATTACGAGATCCAGATCAATCCGCAGAACCTCGTCTTCGACTCGCAGTTCGACGATTACAACCAGCCGAGGGGCGGAAACGCCGGCCCCTTCGGGCACCAGGACTGGAGCGCCGGGCTCGAGAGCGCTGTGGTTTTACGGGGCACGATCGACGCGGACGGGGACAAGGACGAGGGATACGTCGTCGAGGTGAAGATCCCCTGGGCCTCGTTCGCGAAAGCGAAGAAAGCGCCCCCTGCGCCCGGGGATAGCTGGCGGATGAATCTGTACGCGATGCAGAACAATGGCGGCGTCGCCTGGTCACCGATCCTCGGGATGGGGAATTTCCACCGGGCGCCCCGGTTTGGCCGGGTGAAGTGGGTGCGCGAGTAGAGCGCTTTTACGGGCTCGTGCTCGCGTCGCCTTCGGAGAGCTCGGAGATCAGCGCCGCCTCTTCGGCC
>JANMGF010001353.1:0-3250 GCA_031374535.1 Polyangium sp. (in: bacteria) | reverse complement strand
GGTCCAGGCCGTGCCTGGTCCGGGTCCAGGGGTGGACAACCCCTGGTGGGGTCCGGGGCAACGCCCCGGCGCGACGCCCTGGAACACCCTCTCAGCGTGCTACGTGACCGAAGGCGAACGCGAGCATGTCGACGGCCCTCTCGACGTTGCTCTTCACGAGGTCGGCGCCGCCGTGGCCCGCGTGTTTCTCCACGCGCATCAGGATCGGACGGCTCCCCGCTTGCGCGGCCTGGAGCGCGGCCGTCGTCTTCCACGCGTGGAGCGGATGCACGCGATCGTCGGCGTCGGCCGAGAGCATCAGCCAGGCCGGGTAGGCCGTGCCGGGCTTGACGTTGTGGTAGGGCGAGTACGCGAGGAGCGCCTTGAACACGGCCTCGTCCGTGAGCGAGCCGTACTCGGCGACCCAGGTCTTGCCGTCGCCGAAGAGCGGGTACCGGATCATGTCGAGCACGGGCACGGCGCAAAGCACGGCGCTGAAGAGGTCCGGGCGCTGGCTTGCGACCGCGCCGACGAGCAGCCCGCCGTTCGATCCGCCGTACGAAACGAGGCGATCGGCGGCTGAGTATTTTTCCTTCACGAGCCACTCGGCCGCCCCGATGAAATCGTCGAACACGTTTTGCTTCTTCGTGAGCATCCCGCCGCGGTGCCATTCCTCGCCGTACTCCGCGCCGCCGCGCAGGTTCGGCAGGGCAAAACCCCCGCCGTTCTCCAGCCAGGTGTAGAGCATCGGGGAAAACGAGGGCGTCTCGCTGATGTTGAAGCCGCCATACCCCGTCAGGAGGAAAGGCACCGTGCCGTTCTTCGGGGCGTCCTTCTTGCGGACCACGAACATCGAGATCTGCGTGCCGTCCTTCGACGGGTACGAGACCTGATCGACTGCGTACGGGGCCGGATCGACGGGCGCCTTCACCGCGTACCAGAGCTTGCTCTCGCCGCTCTTGATGCTCGCCTCGAAGATCGAGCCCGGGTAGGTGAACGAGGTGAAGTAGTAATACGCGCGGTCCTCGTCCGGTTCGCCGAAGAGGCCGCCGGTCGAGCCGATGCCGGGCATCTTGATCGCGTGGACCTTCTTGCCCGCCGTGCTCCAGATCTCGATCTCGCTCGACGCCTTGCGCAGGTAGGAGAGCGCGAGGTTTCCGCCGACGATCCTCGCCTCCTCGAGCACCGCGTCTTTCGACTCGGGCACGATCTCCTTCCACTGATCGCGGGCCGGTTTCGCCGGGTCGACGGCGAAGATCCGGCCGCGCGGCGAGCCCTCCGTCGTTCGGAGGTAAATCACGTCCTTGTAGGCGAAGGCGCTCATGGAGCCCTCGTAGCCCTTCACGAGATCGACCCACGCCGCGCCCTTCTTGCGCAGGTCGAGGAACTTGACGCCACTCACGTTGCCGCCGTGCAGGACGTTCACGACGAGGAAATGGCCGTCGCGCGAGAGCCGCGCCTCGAGCTCGGTCTCGGGATCGCCGTTCTTGGGCAGGACGAGCTCGTCGGTGTCGGCCTTTTTTCCGAGCCTGTGAAGGCGCACCTCGGAGTGGCCGGGCAGCTCGGAGGCCGCGATCTTCGGATCGACGGGGACACGCACGTAAAAGAACCCGTCGCTCCTGGGGGTCCAGAGCGGGTACGCGTATTTGGCGCCGTCGATGACGTCGATCGTGCTGTCCTTGCCCGTCGCGACCTCGCGCACGCGCATCTCGCCCGCGTCCGCGTTGTTCGGGTGCACGACGTACGCGACCCATTTGCCGTCGTACGAGGGGACCCACGCGCCGAGCGAGGTCGATCCGTCGGCGCTCAGCGAGGCGACGTCGATGAGGACGCGTTCTTCGCCCTTCTCCCCCTCGCGCCAGTAGATCGTGCGTTTCTCCTTGTCCGCGGGCTTCTTCGACCAGAAAGAGCGGCTGCCGCGCTTCTGCGGCGGGCTCACGTACTCGAGGTACGAGAGGGCGCGGAGCTTCTCTGCGAACGCGTCACGGCCGGGGAGCTTTTCGAGCTCGGCGCGCGCGAGATCGTCCTGGGCCTTCACCCAGGCTTGCACCTCGGGCGAACGTTCGTCCTCGAGCCAGCGGTAGGGATCGGCCACCTTCACGCCGAAAAACGTGTCGGCCGCGTCGACCTTGCGCGACGCGGGGTAGGGGAACGCGGGCTTCGTCGTGAGGGCTTCGGGCTTCGTTTCGGCCGTCTTCGCAGGCGGCGTGCCTGCGCTGTCGGAGGCGTCGGGCGGGGGCGGAGGCGCGCCCGCGCAAGCGGCGAGAGCCAGGGGCAGGGCGGCGAGGGGCGAAGAACGCGAGAGCTTCATGCGGGACGTATGATGGCCCGCGGAGACGCCCGAGAGCAAGCGGGGCGCGGCGCGGGTGGCAAGCTCGAATCGGGCGCGGCGAGGGTATGCATCGGATCGATCCCATGGCAGACTGCGGGGAGGTTTTCCGGACGTGGAGGTGCTCGTGCGCACGGTGATCTTTTCGCTCTTCGCGCTCGTCGTTCCCCTGATGGGATGTGCGGTCCCTGCGAACTTCCCCTCGCAGGAGGAGCTCTACGACGAACCTCGCGACTACAATCGTTTCGCGGTCTTCAGTTACGGCCGCGAGGTGATCGGCGGTCAGGTGAACGCGGGCGGCGTGCTCGGGCTCGACGTGAACCTCGGCCGCTACACCGACCCCGACGATCACGCGCTGCGTGGGCACATCTACGGCCGGTTCGTCAACATGAACGTCGAAGGCGACAGGGTCCGCGGGTCCGCGTCGTCGTTGCCCTTCGAGCTCGCGGTCGAGCGGACCGAGCGGGTCGTCAAGGCGCGTGGGCTCGTCTACGGGAGGAACGTCGAGGTCGCGATGAGCGACGAGCGCGCGCACGTGGTGATCGGCCGATGCGAGATGAACCTCGGTCGCCGCGGAGAGGTGTACGTGGGCCGAAAGAAGTGCGACGGCCGCCTCCAGCCCGACGAGGTCGAGCTGCAGGTCGGTCGGGGCTTCGCTTCGTGGAGCGACGCCGAGCGCCTGAGCGCGCTCTCGCTGATGTTGTTCATGGACTGAGTGTCGGGCCCCCGTCACGATTGCCTTGACGAACGGCGCCTTCCGGGACTCTACTCTGCCCCGATCATGAAAGGCACCGCGCTCGTTTACAGCTCGCACGACCGTTCGAACCTGATCCACGACCACCTCATCGTGCAGCGCGCGCTGCGTGGTGAGCACAACCGTCGGATCCTGTTCCTCCCGATGTCCGAGACGCCGCAGAACCGGAGCGAGCTCGAGCGCCAGGC
>JANMGF010001342.1:0-16912 GCA_031374535.1 Polyangium sp. (in: bacteria) | reverse complement strand
CGTCGGTCTCGACATCGGGACGACGAAGGTGTCTGCCGTCGTCGGCGAGGTCGACGCGGACGGCATCACCATCCTCGGCGTGGGCAATGTCCCTTGCCGCGGGCTTCGCAAGGGCATCGTCGCGAACATCGACTGGACCGTCCGGTCGATCGCCGAGGCCATCGAGGCCGCGCAAACCATGGCCGGCGTCGAGATTCGCACGGTATACGCGGGCGTCGCGGGCAACCACATCCGCGGCCAGTCGTCCGACGGCGTGGTCGCCGTGGGCGGAGGCGAGGTCACGGACGTCGATGTCGAGCGTGTCCTCGAAGGCGCGCGCGCCATTCCGATCGACGCCGACCGGCAGATCCTGCACGCTTTGCCGCGCGAGTTCACCGTCGACAACCAGGACGGTATTCGTGATCCCGTCGGAATGAGCGGCGTTCGCCTCGGCGTGAAGGTGAACCTCATCACGGCCGCCACGTCCTGCGTGCAAAACGTGGTCCGTTGCGCCGAGCGTTGCGGATTGACCGTGGCCGACGTGGTCCTGGAGCCCCTGGCGAGCGCCGAAGCGGTGCTCTCCGAGGACGAAAAAGAGATCGGCGTCGCCGTGATCGATATCGGCGGCGGTACGACGGATCTGCTGATTTACGTGGATGGCGGAATCGCGCACGCGAGCGTCATTCCCGCGGGCGGCAACAACGTCACGGCCGACCTCGCGGCGGGCCTTCGTACGCCGATGGCCGAGGCCGAGCGGCTCAAGCGCAATTTCGGCTGCGCGCTTGGTCGGATGGTCGCGGACGACGAGGAGGTCGAGGTTCCGGGCGTGGGTGGTCATCCGCCGCGCAAGGTCCCCCGCCGGGTGCTTTCGGACATCATCGAGCCGCGGATCGAGGAGATCTTCGCCGTGATCCGCAAGCGTATCGAGGACGCGGGCCTCCTCGATCAGCTCGCGGCGGGCGCGGTCCTCACCGGCGGCGCCGTGCTGATGGAAGGCATGAGCGAATTCGCCGAGGAGATCCTGGGTATGCCGGTTCGTCTGGGCGTACCTTTGGGGATGCGTGGAATCACGCAGCTCGTGGCTGGCCCGCAATATGCGACCGGCGTCGGGCTCGTCCACTACGGCGCAGCCCAGCTCCGCCAGGCGCGTGAGCCGCGCGTGGTCGAGTCGGCGCCGCCGCCCCGCATCACGGCGCCACGCGTGACGATGCCCTCGAGGCCGGATCGAAGGGAGCTCTCCGAGGATCCCGTCCTCGAAAAACGTCAAGGGGGTCGGTTCTGGAACTGGTTGCGCGCAGCTTTCTGAGCTGACGCACGAAGGTAAATTTCGTAAGACGAGTCGATACGAAGCTTGAGTGATTGAGTGGCGGTTTCGCGGGGGAGAGGCACCCCACGGAGTCGTCCTGGGAGCAGGCGAGGCTCCTTGGCCCGCAGCGGCCGGAAAGAGATCCCGGGAGGCGTTTCATGAGTTTCTCCATCGAATTTGCCGACGAGCATGCGGGTTACGACGCCCGGATCAAGGTGATCGGCTGTGGCGGGTCCGGCGGCAATGCCGTCAACACGATGATCAATTTCGGCCTCGAAGGGGTCGAATTCCAGGTCGTCAACACCGACGCGCAGGCGCTGTCGGCGAGCATCGCGCCCATCAAGGTGCACATCGGCTCGAACGTGACGCGTGGCCTCGGGGCCGGCGCCGATCCCGAGAAAGGCCGCAAAGCCGCCCTCGAGGACGTCCAGCGCCTGAAGGAGCTGATCTCGGGCGCCGACATGGTCTTCGTGACCGCCGGCATGGGCGGAGGCACGGGCACCGGCGCCGCGCCCGTCATCGCCCAGCTCGCCCGCGAGGAAGGTTGCCTGACGGTCGGCGTGGTCACCAAGCCCTTCTTCTTCGAAGGCAAGCAGCGCGCGCGTCGTGCCGAGCAGGGCCTCGCCATGCTCTCCGAGCACGTCGACACGTTGATCACGATCCCGAACCAGAAGCTCCTTTCGCTCGGCGACGAGGAGCTCTCCTTCGTGGACGCCTTCCGCAAGGCCGACGAGGTGCTCTACCAGGCGATCAAGGGCATCAGCGACCTCATCACCCAGAACGGCATCGTCAACGTCGATTTCGCCGACGTGAAGACCGTGATGAGCAACATGGGCCGCGCCCTCATGGGCACGGGTTGCGCCAAGGGCCAGGGCCGCGCGCGCCTCGCCGCCGAGATGGCCATCACCTCCCCGCTGCTCGACGACATCTCCGTCGAGGGCGCGATGGGCGTGCTCATCAACATCGTCGGCGGCCCCGACATGCGGATGCGCGAGATCGAAGAGGCCGCCACGCTCGTGCAGGAGCAGGCGCACGAGGACGCGAACATCATCTTCGGCGCCACCATCGACGAGACGATGGGCGAGATGATCAAGGTCACGGTCATCGCGACGGGCTTCGACGCGATGGTCTCCGAAGGCGCGCACCACGCCACGCCGGCCTCGCTTCACACGGGCGCACGGCCCTCGCAGGCGATGCCGATCTCGACCGCGCCTTCGCTGAGCGCGCTCTCGAGTGCGCTCTCGGGTGGAGGGTCGCGCTCGAACCCGCCGCCGCTCTCGGCGCCGCAGCGCTCGGCTCCGCAGCCGCAACGCGAGGAGCAGGCGTACACGGTGCGTGGGGGCCGCACGGCGACCCAGCAGCCGGCCCCGGCTTCGCTCTCCACGGGGGCCGCGGGGGCTCCGTCGCGTGAGCGGAACACCTTCGTCCCGCCGCTCGATGCGGACTGGGATACCCCGGCGTTCCAGCGTCGCGGTCAGTAACTTCCGTCGGGGGGGCAGGCCTGCCGGGTGCGCTGGTTTGGTTGACAGCACCCGGGGGTGACTTATCGTCTCACGGCCCTGCGGCCTGTGCGGGGCCGCCCCGGTCGCTGCGATCCGCCCCATGAGTCAAAAACGGGATTATTACGAAGTCCTCGGCGTGGCCAAAGAAGCCTCGACCGACGAGATCCGCAAAGCCTACAAAACGGCTGCCCTCAAGAACCACCCGGACCGAAACCAGGGTGACAAGGAAGCCGAGGCTCGGTTCAAGGAAGCCACCGAAGCCTACCAGGTCCTCTCGGACGACCAGAAACGGCCTCGGTACGATCGCTTCGGCCACGCAGGCGTCGAGGGTCTGCCCGACATGGGCGGCCAGGACATCTTCACGCACTTCCAGGACATCTTCTCGGAGCTGTTCGGCGGGTTCGGTGGCGGGGGCGGGTTTGCCGGCGGCGGCGGCCAGCGTCGCCCCCGCGGGCCCGCGCGTGGCCAGGACCTTCGCGTGGAGCAACGCCTCACGCTCCGCGAGGCCATGATGGGCACGAAACGCGAGGTCGTGCTGCGCACGCCGGTCGCGTGTGAAGAGTGCCAGGGCAGCGGGGCCAAACCCGGCACGAAACGAAAGGCCTGCGGCACGTGTGAGGGCCAAGGGCAGGTGTCCACGGCGCGCGGGTTCGTCATGTTCACCCAGACCTGCCCCGAGTGCCGCGGCGAGGGCACGGTCGTGAAGACGGCCTGCTCGTCGTGCAACGGCATGGGCGCGGTCGAGAAGTCACGCAAGGTCGTGGTGAACTTCCCCGCCGGCATCGATGGAGGCCAGCGCCTCCGCGTCCCCGGACAAGGCATGCCCGGCGCGCAAGGTGGCCCTTCCGGCGACCTCTACGTGGACGTTGATCTCCAGCAGGACCCGCGTTTCGAGCGCGACGGCGCGGACCTCGTGACCCGCGCGGTCGTGTCGTTCGCCAGCGCGACGCTCGGCGGCTCGGCCGACATCGAGCTGCCCGACGAGAGCCGGGTCTCCGTGGACGTCCCCGCCGGCACGCAGCCCGGCGAGGTGATCACGGTGCGTGGCAAGGGTATGCCGCGCGTCGATGGACGGGGGCGCGGCTCGCTCCAGGTCGTCGTGCAGGTCGAGGTGCCGAAGAAGATTTCGGCGCGCGCGCAGGAGCTTTTGAAGGAGCTTCAGGCGGAGCTCGGCCACGACGGCAGCCACGACGGTAGCAAGTCGAAGAAGGCGGCGGCGACGACGACCTCGTCCTAGCCGTCCGACAAACCCAGCCAAGCCCCCAGGCAAGCGAGCCCGAACGCGAACGGCGCGCAAGCCAGCGCAATCACCACCGCGACCGGCGCGGCGAGCCCCAGAAGGACGAGCGCCCCGCCGATCGCCAGCAGCGCGCTGATCGCCGGTTCGAACACGCTCCGCGCCGCCGACGCGCGCGCCACGATCCACCCCGCAAACAGGAACGCCAGGAGCGCCGCGCTCGCCAGCAGCAAGAGCGGCCCGATGGCGTTTGCCTGCGACGCGTCCCGATCGATCGCCGCGAACTCGAACCCGAACCGTCGCCCGAGCATCACCGCGCCCACCAACATCGCCGTGATCACGCCCGTCGTGACCAGCATGCCGAGCACGATCCAGAAAAACGAGATCGGCCGCTCCGATCGTTTCAGCGCCTCGCGTATCGCCCGGAGCGACGGCGGCGCGATCGGCAAGAGCCTCGGCTTGCGTGGCTCGCGTGGCTCGACCTTGGCCTTCTCCGCGTTCCTTTGCAGGACGTCGCGCCCTCCGGCCCAGGCGAGCCCCGCGGCCACCGCGAGGATCGGGATCGTCGCGAGCAGCGCCGTCGGTCCTCTTGCGAACGCGAGGTGGTGCGCGATCGCGTTGCCCCCTGCGGCGCAGACCCACGCCCCGTTGAACCAGCCCCCGCCCATGCGGCCCTGCCGGTACCGACCGAGCGTGTACCCCCACCACGTCGCGAGGCACATCGCCGCGAGCGCCGTCATCGCCGCGCGCGCCGGATCGATCCACGAGAACGGCCGCCCGACCAGGAAAAGCACGCCCTGCGCCGTGGTGAACCCGAGCGCCGCCGTCGCCGCGTACGACATCCCGTCCATCGGCCGGTGTTGCCCGACGCGCAGACGAAACGCGGGCGTCGCGGCGGCGACCTTGAGCCCCTCCTCGAGCGGCGCGGCCACGAGGTACGCGTAGACGATCCCCGCGAGATCGATCGTCCCCGTCCCGAGCCTCCGCAAGCCGAGCAAGCTCGTCAGCGTGCGCTCCAGGAACTCGGCCGGCACGAACGCGAGCGCGCCGAGGGCGAACGTCGCGACGACCGAACGTGGGCTCGACGGACGCAGGTCCCCGCGCGAGGCGAACCCCACGTAAAGCGCGATGGGCAGGGCGATCGCGAGCAGGCCGAGGAGGATCTGGACGGCGAGCAACGTTCTAGAAGTGGAGCCCCAACACGGCGGTGGCGGTCCCCGCGGCACCGTAGCTCGACCCTTCGGTCTTGAGCACCTCGGCTTGCGCCCGCTGCACCGCGCTGAGGCTCTGGTCCGACTGGATCTCCGTCACGCGCGAGGGATCGAGGCCCGGACGCGTGAGGCCGAGGACCTCGACGTTCGCGCTCACGCCGACCGAAAACACGGGCGTGATGTAGTAGTCGAGCCCCGCCCCAGCGCGCACGTAAAACCCGTGGATATCTGTGCCGTCGAGGGCCGTCTCCACGGCGCCGCTCTGCACCGCGCTCTTGAAAGCGCCGAGCGCCGTGTAGCCGCCTCCGACCTCGAAGTGTGGCTCCAGGTTGCCGAGCGGCAGGTGCAAGCCGAGCTCACCGCCGACGCTGAAGAGGTCCCACGCGTCGAAGACACCGACACGTGCGCGCGCCCCGATCGTCAGGAAAATCAGCCGCAAACCGAGCCCCACGCCGATCACCGGCCCGGTCGATTGCGTCTCGATGAACCCTGCGCTGAAGGTCTCCTCGTCGATGTTGAACGTCTGGAGACCCACGTGCTGCAGGCCGCCTTCGGCCTCCACGTAGAGCCACTCGAGCCCGCGGCCCGAGTCGCTGTTGCCCGAGTCGTCGAGCCTTCGCTCCGTGTCCGACGACGGCGGCGGTTCTTGCGAGGGCGGCAGGGGAGGCGGAGGCTCCAGACCTCCTGCCGACATGCCCTGCGCGTTCGCGGTGTTTGAAAAGGCCAAGGATGCAAGCATTGCAGCGGAGGCGAGCGTCCTCCCGGCGAGCGGCGTCGTGCGTGCGATCGTCACGGTTCTCCGTCTCCCTTCAAGGTATCGTCAAGGTCGGGGTCGTCCTCCCGGCGCGTACCCTCCCCCTCCATGTACTCGCTCGACTCGAGGGGCGGGCCTGGCACACGGTAGCCACCCGTCAGCCAGCGCTCCAGATCGAGCGTTTTGCATCGGGCAGAGCAGAAGGGACGGGCCTTGTTTTCGGCCCCCGGCGAGGCTTCCCTGCCGCACTGCGGGCACGTAGGTCGGGAGGATGCTCCCATGGTGGCGCTACCGTAGCAGCCTCCCGGGCGAGCATGTAGCCTCGGGGATCATGCGCTTGGGTAACAGTGTTGCGGCATTCGTGCTCGCGGCCGCGGCGCTCGGGTGTGCGGGCCGCGCGGACCTCGACACATCCATCGCCGACGCGGGCGTCGAGGGCGGCCCCCCCGGGATCGACGCCGCCCCGCCCCCGGTCGATCCCCGCTCGAGCAAGCTCGACCTCTTGCTCGTCGTGGACAACTCGCGAAACCTCGACGCGGCGCACGGCCTGCTCGTCGAGACCTTGCCTTACCTCCTCGACCGCCTCGCGCGCCCTGCGTGCGTCAACGGCTTCGGCACGGTCGTCTCCGAGACGGCGAGCCCCGGGGATCCTTGCCCCATCGGCGTGCGTGACTTCGCGCCCATGGAAGACGTCCACATCGGCGTCATCTCCACCAGCCTCGGCGGCCACGGCGCGGACATCTGCGACACGAACAACCCGGACACCGACCCGAGCACCAACGACCGCGCCCGCTTCCTCACGCGCGCCGCGAGCGGAGGCGCCGTTCCGACCTGGCAAAACAAGGGTTTCCTCGCGTGGGATCCCGGCCAGGCCATGAACCCGCCCGGCGATCTGGACCTCGCCACGCTTGGCGCCAAGCTCGCCGAGATCGTGGGCGGCGCCGGCACCAAGGGCTGCGGCTTCGAGGCCCAGCTCGAGAGCATCTATCGTTTCCTCGTCGACCCCGAGCCTTTCCTCGACGTCTCGATCGTGGAGGGAAAGGCCGTGCTCAGCGGCGTCGACGACGTCCTCCTCCAGCAACGCACAGACTTCCTCCGCCCCGACTCGCTCGTCGCCGTCCTGCTCCTCACGGACGAGGACGACTGCTCGACGAAAGACGGCGGCCAGTTCTACGTCGTCAACCAGGGCAACGGCCCCGACGGCCTCAACTTCCGCATGCCCCGCGGCACCAGCGCGTGCGCCGAAGACCCCGACGATCCCTGCTGCGTCTCGTGCGTGCAGTCCACGCCCGCCGGCTGCTTGCCCGCGGATCAAGACCCCGCCTGCACCACGCCTGTCGTGGCGGCCGAGGATCCCTTGAACCTCCGCTGCTTCGAGCAGAAGCGCCGCTTCGGCATCGATTTTCTCTACCCGACCTCGCGCTACGTCGACGGCTTCAAGCAAGCGTTCGTCGCGAACCGCGCCGGCGAGCTCGTGCCGAACCCGCTCTTCCGAGGCGGTCGTGCCGAGGAGCTCGTCTTCTTCGCCGGCATCCTCGGCGTGCCCTGGCAGGACGTCGCGGTCGATCCCAAGGCGCTCGCCGCGGGCCTCTTGCCGGCGAACGAGATCGACTGGAGGCTCGTCCTCGCCGATCCCGAGACCGGCGATCCGCCCGCCGATCCGCTGATGATCGCCTCGATCGAGCCGCGCCAAGGGATCCACCCGCTCACGGGTGTTCCGCTCGCCGACCCTTCGTCGACGAGCCCCCTCGCGAACCCGATCAACGGCCACGAGCGCACGATCACGGGCCGCGACGACCTCCAGTACACGTGTATCTACCCGCTTGGCGTGCCCAAGGACTGCACGGGCCTGCCCGACTGCGAGTGCACCGACGACGACATCCCGACGAACCCCATCTGCCAGGCCGAGGACGGCAGCTACGGCTCGACGCAGCGGTTTGCCCGCGCCTTGCCCGCCACGCGCCCGCTCGCCGTGATGAAGGAGCTTGGCCCCCAGGCCGTCGTCGCCTCGATCTGCGCCGACAAGGTCAGCTCGCCCGTGCAGCCGACCTTCGGCTACAAACCCGCCGTCGACGCCCTGCTCCGCACGATCCGCCGCAGGTTCGAGCCTGGCGGATGAGCCGACGGATCGTTTGGACCTCCAACGAATCTCGCTTCAATCCGTACGCACCGCGGCGTAGAGCGCCGCTCCGTCTCGACGTAGACGCACGAGCACGGTCGCGGGCCGCTTCGCCTTCTCGATCTCGCGCGTAAAATCCTCGCCGCGCCCGATCGCGTGGCCGTTCACCTCCACGATCACGTCGCCCACCTCGAGCTCGCCCACCGCCGCGCCGCGTGGATCGAGCCCATCGATCCGCGCGCCGCCTCCGTTCGCGTCACTCACCTGCGCCCCCACGTTCTTGCGAGCGCCCACGTCCCGTCGCTTCTGCGCCGCGTTGTTCTCCTCTTTTTCGTCCGCCTCTGCCGGCGCCAGCACCACGCGTTTCGTGGCCTCGTCGCGCCCGTGCCGGACCACGAGCCGCAACGTCTCGCCCGGCTTGCGTTGCCCGAGTACCCGCGCGAGCTCGGCGGCCTGCTCGATCGGCTCTGCATCGATCGACAGGATCACGTCTCCCGGCGCGATCCCCACCCGCGACGCCGGTCCTCCCGGCTCCACGTCCGTCACCAGCGCGCCCGTCGGCGCCGGCAACGCGAGCGCGCGCGCCAGGTCGTGCGAGATCGCCTGGAACGCGACCCCCAGCACCCCGCGCGAGACCCGCCCCACGTCGCGTAGCTCCGGGATCACCGCGCGTACGTCGTCGATCGGAATCGCGAAGCCGATGCCTTGCCCCCGCGCGTGGATCACCGTGTTCACCCCGACCACGCGCCCTTGCCCGTCGAAGAGCGGCCCTCCGCTCGACCCGGGATTGATGCTCGCGTCCGTCTGGATCAGATGGTCGAACGGACCGACCCCGAGCACCCGCTCCTTCGCGCTCACGATCCCCAGCGTCACCGTGTGCCTGAGCCCGAACGGGCTCCCGATCGCCACGAGATACTCCCCCACGCGGAGCGCCTCGCTCGTCCCCATCGCCGCCACCGGCAGCCCGCTCGCCCCGCGCATCGCCAGCAGCGCCACGTCGAGCTTCTCGTCCTCCCCGAGCACCAAAGCCTCGAGCTCCCGCCCGTCCGCGAGCTGCACCCGCACCCGCTCGGCCCCGTGGATCACGTGGGCGTTCGTCACGACCAGCCCGTCGGGGCTCACGATGAACCCCGACCCCAGAGACCGCTCGATCGCCCGCGTGGTCCCGCCCGACCTCACGCGATATGAAGGCCCGCCGTCCTCCGCCGAACGTGTCGCCGCGATGCTGACGACGGTGGGCCGCACCTGCTCGACCAGCGTCGAGATATCGAGCGCGACGCCCGGCGCTCCCGGCGGCGCGGGTGGCAACGCCGGAGCGGCCGTGAACGCGCCCTCGTACGTCGTCGCATCGGCGCGGTTGCCGCAACCCGCAATGCCCTGCGCGAGGGCCAAACCTAGCGCGAGTGCCAGCGCGGAAGACGTCATGGACGGCACGTAGAGCCGTCGCCCTGCGTCGCAAGCGAGGCTACCCGCGCGTCAGCTCCACCCGCAGAAACTCCACCGTGATCTCCACGTGACGCCCGCTCGTCTGCGTGAACGAAGCGACCCCGCGCTTGCCCTCCCAGCGTGACGCCAGGCCAAACGCCCCCGCGCGGCTCGGGTCCTCGGGGGGCGCCTCGTCGCTGAGCTCGGCGGAGAGACGCAGGATCTGCTTGCCTGCGGTCACCGATCCGCCTTGCAGCGCGAAGATCCCTCCCCGAAGCAGAGCCACCGTACGTTTGGCCGCGTTCACCAGGTGCGACGGCGGGTTCTGCGCGAGGGGCTCGATCCCCGTGATCTTCCCGTCTTCCCCGATCATCACGGCGATCTCGATCGACCCGGCGCTGCCCACCGGCAGCTTCGCCCACGCCTTGTCCGCGTCGCAGGCTGGTGGCAACGCCCGTGTGAAGGCGCGGCCCAGGTCTCGCACGGAGGCCGTCCCCTCGGCCCCGAAGCTGCCCCCTCCGCCCTGAGCCGGAGTCCCCGCGGGGACTTTGTCGCCCGAGCCGGGGAGTGCGTTGCTGGAGCTGGGGAATGACGTCTCCGAGCCGGGGGATTCCTTCTTCGGAGCAGGGGATTCGTCTCCCGGAGCGGGGGACTCGTCGGCCGGAGCAGGGGATTCGTCGCCCGGAGCAGGGGATTCGTCGGCCGGAGCAGGGGACTTGTCGGCCGGAGCCGTTTTCGCCTTCGGGGGAGCGACGTTTCGCGGCTCCCGGGGCTTCGGCGGGGGCGGAGGTGGCTCGGTGGGCTCCCTCGGCGCCGCCACAGGCGCGGGCGCAGGCGGCGGACTCGGCGCCCCCCCGATCTCGCTGCCGGTCACGTCGACCTCGTGCAGCTCGCCTCCCATCGGCACCGACGTCGTGCCGGCCCACGTATCGACCGGCGGGGCGAGGTCGTCCTTCGGAGCCGGCGCTCGCTCGGTTCGTACCCCGGCCGCGGCGATCAGCGACGCGTGCGCCAGGATCGACACGATGACCGCGCCTTGCATCACCCAAGCTTTGCCCGATCCGTCGCGTGCCATCCCGGTTGTCCTCGCGTAGTGTCCGTCAGGCAGGACAACGCCGCGCGCCCACACGTTCCGCTAGATCTTATGGAAACATGAAGTTGCTCGCCATCTCCACCTCCACCCCTCGCGGCAGCGCGGCCGTCTTCGACGGGGAGAGGCTCATCGGCGCGTCCGTCTACACCGACCTCGAAGGCCACGCCGAGCGCATCTTCCTCGCCGCCACGGAGGCCCTGCGCGTGGCCGGCGTCTCGCCCCGCACGATCGACGCCTTCGCTTGCGACACGGGCCCCGGCTCCTTCACGGGTGTCCGGGTCGGGGTCGCCGCGTCCAAGGGCATGGCGCTCGGCCGAGGTGCGCCCCTCGCCGGCGTGGGTTCGCTCGAAGCCATGGCCGCCGACGCCTTCGCGAGCGGGCGAGCCGGTCCCCTCGACGTCGTGGTCGCCGCCCTCGACGCCAAGAAGCAGGAGCTTTTCCTCGCCGCCTTCGACACGAACGGCGCCGTGCGCTGGACCCCGCGCCACGTGCCCCGCCTCGAAGCGGCTGCGCTTGTCCTCGCCGGCCCGGGATCGACCCTCGCGCCGGGGGGTGTCCTCCGCGTCGTGGGGGAGGTCGCGTCCGAGGACCCGGCCCTTGGCCTCTTGCCCTTCGTGATCCGCGCGCCCTCCTTCGACTTGCCCGACGCCGCGGCCGTCGGTCGGGTCGCGCTCGCTCGCCTTCTCGCAGGTGGTGACTTCGACCCCGAGCGCATCGAGCCCCTCTACGTTCGTCCGCCCGACGCGAAGCCGATGGCGTCGACCGGTCCCCGCTAGGTAGACTCGGGTGCTGGATGGATCTTCCCGACGAGAACCCCGAGGCCACCGAAGCCACGCGCGTGCTCATCGCGCGTTTTGGCAGGAGTTTCCAGCCTGGCGAGGTGATCTACCGGGAGGGCGAGCCCGGCACGGAGGCGTACCTGCTCGAGGAAGGCCGCGTGCGCCTCATCAAGAAGGTGCGCGGCACCGAGCGTAGCCTGATGGTGCTCAAGCCTGGCGATCTCTTCGGCGAGTCGGCCCTCGTGCGTGGCGCCGAGCGCTCGTCCACCGCGATCGCCCTCTCCTCGGGCCTCGCGCTCGCGATCGACCAGACGACGCTCCAGAACCTGCTCGAGCACAACGCCGGCATCGCCTCCCGCATGGTGAAGCAGCTCGTGCGCAGGTTGCGTGACGCCGAGGATCAGTGCGAGATCATCATGCTCACGGACGTGCAGTCCAAGGTCGTGAGCGCGCTCCTCAAGCTCGCCCAGCAGACCCGCGAGCCGGGCGGCAACAGCGCCGTCTTCATCGTCTCGCCGATGGAGCTCGCCACGCGCGTGGGCCTCGACGTCGACACCGTGAAGCGCAGCGTGCAGAAGCTCCGGGAGGGGCAGTACATCCGCGTCGCCGACGAGCGGCTCGAGGTCCCGGACATCGAGGGACTCCGCAAGCTGTACGCCCTCCTCGGGCAAAAGGACGAGGTCGCGACCGAGGCCTGAAGGACCTTCCCCAGCGGAAGATTTCGTCGCATAACAACGCGAATTGTCGCGCCGTAGCACGCTTCTTTCCTCTCCCGCCACCGCTTTCTTGTAGCCCTCGTATCTTTGTCCTGCGAGCGAGGCCGGGGGGCCTTTTGCGGGTTGACGCTTCTTCGTGCCTGGGTTACCCAAGTTTTCCCGGGCGTTGTGCCCGGATTTGGCCTCGGGCAGAGCCCGGGGATGGATCGGGATAACCCTTCTTCCGATGAAACAAGGGTTTCCCGGCCACTGAGGACGTATGATCCAGGGGCAAACCAACATGAAAAGCGTCTGGCCGCGCAGGGTGCGTGGCTCCGCGGCGCTCACGTGTTTGCTGTTGCCCCTGCTCCTCACGTTCGGTCCTGCGTGCAGCGGCGCGCAGGAGCGCGTGGACGGCGTCGATGCGAAGGCGCAGGCCGAGTACGACCTCGCGCGGGAGTCCTTCGAGGCGGGCCGTCTTCGCGAGGCGCTCGGTCACGTGCAGGCTTCGCTCCGTATCGACGAGGCGAACCCGGACGTGCACTACCTCGGCGCCGTCATTCTTTTGGCATTCTGCGCGGCCGACGAGGCCTCGACGGACTGTCGGTTCGAGGAAGCGGAGCGCCACGCGCGGGCCGCGCTCGAGGCTGCGCCCGACATGCGGGACGCCAAAAACGTTCTGGGTGTCATTCTCGTGCACCGGAAGAAATACGACGAGGCTGTCGCCGTGTTGAAGCCGCTCGCCGAGGACATTCTTTATGGTTCCCCGGAAAAAGCCTGGGGGAATCTCGGCTGGGCATATCTTTCGCGTGGGAGTGTCGACGAGGCGATCGACGCGCTTCGGCGTGCGCTCGCGGCGCAGCCCATGTTTTGTGTAGGGAACTATCGGCTCGGGCTGGCCTACGAGAAGAAGGGCGAGCTATCGCTTGCGCGAGAGGCCTTTACGAAAGCGCTCGAGACGGATAGACCTGAGTGTCGGAAGCTTCAAGATGGCTTTGCTGCGCGCGCGCGCGTGGCGGATAAGCTCGGGCAACACGATCAAGCCCGGGAAGATCTCGAACGATGTCGCGACGTGGGTCCGGCGACGAGCACGGGCAAACGTTGCGTGGTGGAGCTCGGAACGATGCAATGAACTTTGCGGGCCCCCCAGGCAGGGGGCTCGTTGTGGGATGAACGTCGAAGGGAGTCAATCAATCGATTGAACGGGTGAGTTGGGATGGAGTCGATCGGCCGCTACCTGAGACATGCCCGTGAGACGAGGGCAATGAGCGTGGAGGAAGTCTCCCGCGCCACCCGCATTCCCGTCCCCTCGATCGAGCGAATCGAGGCGGATCATTTCGATGATTTGCCCGGTGAAGTGTTCGTCCGGGGGTTTCTGCGGGCCTATGCGAGAGCCATCTCCCTCCCCGTGGAGGAGGTGCTCGCGCGATACACCGCGAGTCGTCGCGTCGCCGTGGTCACCCCACTGCCCATGGCCTCCCCCACCGGAGGCTCGCAGGGGAAGCGGTTCGGCGTGGCGATGGCATTCGTGCTGCTGTTGATCCTGTTCACGCTTGCGTTGAGCATCGTGATGAGGCCACGCGGGCACGATATGCCGCCTGAGTTATCGATGGGGGGCGCCGAGACGCCCCCCAAACCCCCCGGGGGGTCGCTGGACGCGTTTTCCTGAGCCATGTTCGGCGTGTGACCGAACAAGGCGCGAGCCGTCGGGGGCGAAGCCCTCTCCTCAAAAAGACCTTGCGCACCGAGGCGCTGCTCGTCCGGCGGGTCCCCGTTGGAGAAGCCGACCTCATCGTCACGTTGTTCACGGAAGCGCGGGGGATCGTGTCGGCGGTGGCCCGATCAGCGCGTCGATCGAGCAAGCGGCTCGTCGCGCTGGAGCCCATGCACCTGCTCCGCGTCACGCTCGAAGAACGCGAGCAGAGAGAGCTCGCGATCCTCAGTGAAGCGTCGCTGGCGTTTCCGCGGCTTCACCTGGTGAGTGCGCTCGATCGTCTGGATGCCGCAGGGCGCGCGTTACGCTGGATCCGCGCCGTCGCGCCGCCGGGGACACGCGAGCCAGGGCTCTTCGCGACGGTGAACGAGCTGCTCGACGCGCTCAATGAGCCCGCGCCGCCCCGATCACCCGAGGGGGAGCTCGCGACGTCGGGGATGCGCTTGCTCGCCGACATGGGTTTTGGCCTGGTGCTCGATCGATGCGTGCGTTGCAGCCGTCCATGTCCCGCGGAGGCGCCCGCATGCCTGGATCCGCTGGCCGGCGGGCTCGTATGTCGGGCGTGTGGAGGGGCGCGCCTGATCCTGCGTGCGGATCTGCGGGCGCGGATCGAGGCCGCATGCGCGGGGGACGACGAGGCGCTTCGTGAGGAGGACACGCGGATCGTGGTGGACCTCGTGGAGGCCGTGATCACGGCGCATGCCGGCTAGGCCTGCACTTCGTCCCGCTGCTGCATCGGCAAATACCGCCGCACCGCCCGCGGCGCGCCCCCCGACCGATCAATCTCCAGATACGGCCGCCCCGGCGTCCCCCGCGGAAACGCAAAACTCGCCGTATTCGCGTAACGCTCCGTCAACGCCTCGCGGTGCGTATGACCAAAAACCACGAGCCGCGCGCCCGTCGCGTCCGCGATACGCTCGGCCCCCTCGGCGAGCTGCTCGGACACCGACCCTGCATAACGGTTGTGCCCGCGCGCCCAGCTCAACGTCATGGCCAGCGCGCCGATCGAAAACGCCGCCCCGCCCGATCGTTTGTTGCCGAGCGCCGCCGCCGAGAGACCCGCGCCCATGGCCAGCGTGGACAGCACCCGATCGAAGTAGAGCCGCGAGAACGTACGGCTCATGCTCGCCATCGTCGGCCGCGCGCCGAGCGGGAGCATCGCATCCAAAAGCTCCGGCGGCACACCGAGCTCTGCCACGAACCGAGCGGCCTCCTCGTCGCCGAGCGGGGCCTCGTCGTCGGCGCGTCGCTGATAAGAACGCCCGCTGCGCAGGATCGCGCCAATCGCCGCGTGGAAATAACGATAGATCACGTAGGGGGCGCGCGGGCCGTAGAACGAGAATGAGGACAGGAAGAGACGGAGGGGCGTCTCGTCGTTCATGTTGAGGTAGCGGAAGGCCCCCGTCGGCGCGATGAACTGCTCGACGAAATGCACGCCCAGGCTCGCTTCACCCAAGACGAGCGGGTGGGCGGGGGCGTTGTCGGGGTCGTAGAGGTGTCCGTGCTCGATGTGCAGGTCGCCCTCACGAAAAAACCAAGGGGTCGTGCGCAGTCGCGCGCGCGCCTCGGCGGGCGGGTCGAGGGCGGTGAGGAGCGCGTTTCGGAAATCGGCGAGGCCGAGCGTCGCGTCGTGATTGCCGCTCACCATCCAGAGCTCGCCTCCTCGCTCGAGGTGCCGGCCGAACGCGGCTTTGGCCGCCGGATGGGCCTCGAACAGCGCCTCCACCGCGCGCGGCAGCGGCAGGCGGGGCAGATCGGCCGAGAGGTCGAAGAGGTCGCCGGCGCACACGATACGCGCGCCCGGATGCTCGGCGACCAGGCGGGCGAGATCCTCGGACACGGCGCGTGGCACGGACCGGGTCAGGTGGACGTCACCGAGCACGACCATCGGGGGCGACTGCACCATGGCCACTTCCTATGACGCGTCCGGCCAGGGCGAGCAAAGCCAGTTTCCCGGTCGCCGAGCGCCCGGGCATCGACAAACCACAGAACAGCACCAGAGAGCCAGCCATGGAGAGCTCGATCCGTCGCCGGGAGGCCAATGAGCCGCCCCTCATGGAGCAGATTCGCCACGCCCTGGAGATGCGGGACGTGGAGGCGCTCGCCAACCTCTATGCGGAGGACGCCGTCCTCGAGGAGGTCTCGAGCTTGAACCCGCCTGCGCATCCCATCGTCGTGCATGGACGTGAGGCCATCCTGAAGCAGCTCCGCGACGAATTCATGCGGGATCCGGTCGGCGGATGGCATCGCGAGGTGAAAAGCACGGACATCATCGACGAAGTGGAGACCGAGGAGGCCGTCGCCTTCACGGAGGTGCGCACCTATGCGGCCGGGGACAAGGTGATCACGCAGCACCTGGCGCACAAGCGGAACGGCCGAATCCAGCACGATCGGCTGGTCGTCGCGCGCGATAGCGATTAGGGGATTTGCATCAAGGGCTCGCCGGGAGCGCTCGCTCGATCGCGCGCTCCAGCGCGGCGTAACTCTCGGTGCCGGCGACGAGCTTGCCGCGCTGGCGGTGCACGACGTGTCCGTCGGGGCCGAGGACGAGGAAGGACGGGATGTCGAGGAGCCCGGCCGTTTTCGCCCATTCGCCGCGCGTGTCGAGGTAGGTGGTCCAATCCATCGTCTCTTCACGCGCGGCCTCGGCCGTGTTTTGGCGTTCGGCCGCGGCGTCGTCCGGATCGAAGCTCGAAACACCGATGACCCGCAGACCGCGGGCCCCGAACCGTCCGACCAGCGCCTTGACGGCGGGTACGGACGCTCGGCAAGCGCTTCAGGTCGGATGCCAGGCCTCGACGAGCACGACCTTGCCGCGGGCCTCGGCGAGTGGGGTCGGCGCGCCGTTGACCCAGGAGGACACCTCCCGGCTCGGGAAATCGGCCATCGGCGCTGCTTCGTTCGCCGAAGCGCCCGGGCTCGGTCCGCCGGTGCCTTTCTTATCGCAGCCGAGTGTCGTGAGCGCGCATGCGAGCGTGACGAGCGCGAGGGCCAGGGCGGCCTGATTCGAGGAGCGAAGCATGGCGGCAGTGTAGCGTAGCTAAGGCTTGCAGCCGAGCCGCAGGCTCCGGTTGACCTCGCTGGCGCGGATCGCGTTG
>JANMGF010001330.1:0-1401 GCA_031374535.1 Polyangium sp. (in: bacteria) | reverse complement strand
GGGGCGGTGAAGCGCGCGTCTGGATCGCAGTCGTACCCGGCCGTCTCAGGGAACCCTCCACACCCGGCCCCCAGCATAGCAGCGGTCCCGACCATCATGCCCACGAGCGCGAGCCCGGTTGCTATCCTTGACTTGTGCATGAAGCCATGGTCGCAGGTTCGTCGGGGTACCGTCAAGCGTTCGCCGACGAACCCTTAGAATTTCCAAAACGCCGAGACGGACGTGCCGACCATGACCGCGGGTTGTTCCACAAGGACGGTTTGACCGATGGCGATCCGCGTACTCCGCGATAGCCCGAGGACATCGCCAGCCACCTGCACGCCCCACGAAGAGCCAAGGTCGAACCGAGCGCCTACACTCCCACCAAAGCCAGGCCGGAAGAACATCTCCGACCCACCCCGAAAATAGTCTTCGTCTCCTCGCACTGTAATCACGCCGAGGTGCCCGCGCGCGCACCCGAAGAGCCAGCGCCAGTTCGCACACAGCCCTAGCAGGCCCCCCGCCGTCATCGTAGTGATGGGATTCCCCTTGACATCCCCCGCAAGCCATGCGGCCCGCCCCTCCAGCTCCACCGACACATGCTCATGGAGCCGCAGGCCCCCCGTGATCGACGCGCCCACCGCAGGCGCCCACGTCGCCGCGCCAAACACCACGACCGGCCCCACGCCGACGAAGCCACGCATCGGAGCCTTCTTCTCGGGCTTCATCGGCTGCGCCTCGTAGCCGTATGGATCCTCCTGCTTCGTGTACCGCTCGACGTAGACGCCGAGCGCGTTGTCCGCCCTCGCCTTCGTCACGGCGATCGGCGGCGCAGGCGCGGGCGGGGCAACCTCCACGGCCGGCGTTGCGACAGGCGCGGGCTCAGGCTCGACCTTCGGCGCCGGCTCGGGCAGCTTCCAGCGCAGAAACGCGTACGCCTGGCCGCCGGCCGGACAATCGACGACGTCGCGCGCTTCGCCGTGCTCCTTCGATTGGCCTACGATGACCAGGCGGCCGGGACGCTCGAACGAGCGGAAATTCGATCCGAGGTCGCTCGCTGAGGCCCTTCCGTCGATGGTGACCGTCGCGTTGTAGACGTTGCCTCGCACGTGGAGCAGGCAGATCCGCGACCGCACGGCCAGAATCCCCCGGACGAGCTTTTCTTTCTCTTTGGCGTCCTTCCCCGCGCCGCCCTCCAGCGCCTCGATCAAGGTAGACGCTGCCCCGATGGGCCTATCGAGCTCCAGCAGGTAAAGCCCGACGCGCGCCTGGAGCTCCGCGTCCGCGCGAAGATCCAGCGCTCGCCGGTACGCCTTCAGCGCCTCTTCGACCTGCCCGCGCGCCCGCGCCGCATCGCCCAGCTCGACGAGGGCCTTCCAAGCCTTGGTGATAGCCTCCGGGGACGGCGGAGGTGGCTCCGAC
>JANMGF010001326.1:0-12190 GCA_031374535.1 Polyangium sp. (in: bacteria) | reverse complement strand
AGCGTCGTCCGCGACGAAGGGTACACGAGGCGGGCGCGCTCGGCCTCGCGCCGAACGATTTCACCGATTCCAGCGGGGCGCGACGAGCCTGCGGTGGCCCCAGGCGCTACGCGTCGCGCCCGGCTCGTCGAGCGAAAGGCGGTCCCAGAGCTGGCACGTGACCTGGCGGTGGCGTTGATCCAGGGCCTCGCAGTAGTTCGAGTAGATGCAGCGTCGCACCTCGGCGCCGCGGCCCTCGCGGAGCTTGCGGAACCAGTCGGGATCGGCGAGGGATTGGCGCGCCGCGGCGACGAGATCGGCCTCTTCGCGGGCGAGGATCGATTCGGCCTGGACGAATGTCCCGATTCCACCGGCCGCGACGGTGGGCGTTCGAATCCCTTCGGCGCGAAGGGCGGCGCGGATCCTGGCTTGTTTTTCGACGTGGCGCATGAACGGACCGCGCGCATCGGAGAGGGCCGTGGGCATGCACTCGTAGCCGCTCGGCCCGGTGTAGGGATAGGCGGCCTCGCCGACTTTGGGTTGCTTCGAATCCTCGAATTTGCCGCCTGTGGAGAGCGAAAGGAAGTCCATGCCGGCGCGGGCGAAGAGCAGACCGTAATGGATGGCGTCCTCGATTCGGCTGCCGCCGTCGATGATCTCGTCGCAGAGAAAACGGCATCCGACGGTGAAGTCGGCGCCAACGGCGGAGCGAACGGCGGCGTAGACCTCGAGCGGGAGGCGCGCGCGTCCTTCACGCGAGCCGCCGTAGCCATCCTTGCGATCGTTTCGCGTGGAGAGGAACGAGGCCATGGTGTAGGCGTGGGCGTAATGCAGCTCGACGCCGTCGAATCCGGCGTCTTTGGCCCGCCGGGCGGCGTCGGCGAAAAGCGTGGGAAGGACCGTGGGCAAGTCCCGAACGTGGGGCTCGTGGACGTCGGTGACGCGCTCGCGTGCGCCGAACGTGAGGGCCTCGAGCTCGCGTGGCTCGAGGATCCGGGCGAGGGTCTCGTCGTTCGCCGCGCGTAAATACGCGCGGAGGGCCGTCTCGGAGGCCTCGGCCCACCAGGGGTCGCCGGTCTCGTGTTCGACGTTCCTCCGGTGCGCGGGGGTGACGACGAGGTGCGTCTCGAGAAACTTGTCGTGCGGGGGGCGCCTGCGGATGCGCAGGAAATCGATGATCTGGAGGAAGAGTCGGCTACGTCCGCCGCTTTTCTCACGCACGCGGCGGGTGAGCTCGGTGAGGCCTGGGACGAACCTGTCGTGACCGATACGCAGGAGGGGCCCGCTCGGGACGTCGCGGATGCCGGTCGCCTCGACGACGAGGACCCCAGGCTCGCCTTCGGCGAAACGTCCATACCAGTCGAGGACGTCGGGCGTGACGAACCCCTCGGCCGAGGCGCGCCAGGGGACCATGGCAGGCACCCAGGTGCGATCGGCGAGCCGGAGGCCGGAGGCGAGCGTGAGCGGGGAGAAGAGGCGCGCGCGGGCAGCCTCGTCGGCGGTGGGAGGCCGGTCCTCGGGGAGGGGATGGCGAATGCGCTCGGGGGGCTTCCACATGGGAGGGTCGGGGGGAGAGAGGGTGCAGACGAAGAGAGGGTGCGGGAGGCTTGTGGTCCTTCCCCCTCACCCCAAGAGCGCCCGTGCAATCACGAGCTTCTGGATCTCCGTCGTCCCCTCGTAAATGCGCAGCGGCCGGATTTCCCGATAAAGCCGCTCCACCTCGCTCCCCTCCAGCACTCCAATTCCGCCATGGAGCTGCACCGCTTTGTCGATGATTCGCTGCGCCGCCTCCGTCGCATACATCTTCCCCATGGCCGCGAGGGTCGTCACCCGCTCCCCCGTCGTATCGCGCCGATGCGCCGCGCGCGCGACCAAGAGCCGTCCCGCATCCAGCTCCGTCGCCATCTCCGCGAGGTACGCCTGCACGATCTGCCGATCCGCGAGGGGCGCGCCAAACTGACGCCGATGCTTCACGTGTTCGATCGTCGCCCGTAATGCCCGCGCAGCCATTCCATTCGCCGCGGCTCCCACCGAAATGCGGAACGCGTCGAGCGTCTCCATCGCAATCCGGAAACCCCCGCCCACATGGCCAAGCACGTGCTCGTTCGGGACCTTGCAGCCCTCCAGCCGCAAACGGCCAATCGGATGCGGCACGCTCATGGGAAGTGGTTCGAGCGTCAGGCCCGGCGTCCCTTTCGGCACATAAAACGCCGTGATGCCCTTCCGGCCCAGCGAGGGATCCGCGTTCGCGAAGACCACGTGGTGATCCGCAATCGGGACATTCGAGATCAGCGTCTTGTCGCCGTCGAGGATCCAGCCGTCCCCGTCCTTTTTCGCGACCGTCTGGAGCGAAGCCACGTCGCTGCCCGCCTCGGGTTCGGTGAGCGCGAAGGCGCCGAGGCGACGGCCACGCACGACGTCGGGCACGACCTCGGCGATGAGGTCCTGCGAGCCGCCGAGCAGGATCGGGTAGGTGCCGAGGCCCTGGACCGCGAAGATCGAGTCGGCCTGCGCGGAGACCTGGCCAAGCGCCTCCCGCACGAGGACGAGCGAGCGCACGTCGATGTACGCGAGGTCGGCCGGGCGGCCCGTCGTCGCGCCGCCATACGCCTCGGGCACGAGGTAGCTGTAGAGGCCAAGCGGATGGCCGAGGAGGCGAGAGACCTCGACGGAATCCTCGGTCGACGCGAGCACGTCGAGGTGTTCGCCCTGGAGCTGCGTGGCGAGCGCTTCGTGGCGCGGCTCGAAGAAGGGCGCGAGATCGGGGACGGAGAGCATGAAACGCGTGCTCATGTGCCGCGGCTCCCGGTGTCGTCCTTGGCAACGGGCGCCTCGCAGATCTCGGCGCCGAGGAAACGCGCGGGGCGCTTTCCCTTGTTCGCCTCGTAGGCCTCGCGGAAGTCGGGGTGCGCCATGCAAAGCGCCTGCGCCTGGGCCTCGGCTTCGATCGCGGCGGCGAGGGTCAAGCCGTGTTCGGTCTCGAGCATCTGCTTCGTCATGCGATGCGCGAACGTCGGGCCCTTCGCGAGGCGCTCGGCCCACGCGCGGGCCGTCGAGAGGACGTCTTCATCGGGCACGACGCGGTTCGCGAGGCCCACGCGGAGCGCCTCTTCGGCGCCGATGAGGTCGCCAAAAAAGAGCAGCTCGGCAGCACGTCCGCGGCCGACGATACGCGGCAAAAGGAACGAGGCGCCCATGTCCGCGCCCGAGAGGCCGACGCGCGGGAAGATGAAGCCGATACGCGCGCTCTCCGCGAAGATACGCATGTCGCACGCCGAAGCGATGACCGCGCCCGCGCCGACAGCGACGCCGTTGATCGCGGCGATCACCGGGCGGCGAAGCTCGGCGATGCTCTGGATGAGGGCGCCCGTCACGCGCGTGAACTCAACGAGGCCCGTGATGTCACGGGCGAAGAGCTCGGCGATGATGCCCTCGACGTCGCCGCCCGAGCAGAAGCCGCGGCCCTTGCCGGTGATCACCACGGCGCGCGCGCCGCTTTCATGTTCCAGGGAGCGGAAGGTCTGGGCGAGCTCGCCGTACACCTCGAAGGTGAGCGCGTTCAGGCGATCGGGCCGGTTCAGGGTGATCTGGGCGATGCCGCGGGAGATTTCGAGCTCGAAGGTCTTCGGGGAGAGCGTCACGTGTCTTCCTCGGGTTTGGGGCGCGCGCGGCGCCTGCCCGTGCCGCGCTCGGGGGTGCGGCGTGCCTCGCCGCGCGGGCCACGGACGGGGGTGTGCTCCGGTCCGCGGATGGTTTGTCGTACCTTGTCGAGCACACGAACGAGGCTGGCGAGCTCGTTGGGGGTCAAAGCAGAGAAGAGCTTGGACACGCGCGCTGCATGGCGGCGCTCGGCGCGCTGGAAGGCGAGCTGGCCCTTCGGCATGAGGTGCACGCGCCAGGCGCGGCGATCGGTCGGATCGGCCCTGCGCTCGACGAGACCATCCCGCGCGGCGCGGTCGACGAGGCCGGTGATGTTGCCGGCCGTGACCCGCATGGAGCGCGAGAGCGACGCGAGGGTCTGTCCGTCCTCGCGCACGAGGTTCGAGAGCAGATCGAAGCGCGGCAAGGTCATCTCGTGCTCGAGGTCGTCGCGGATCTGGGCGAGCGCGGCCTTCTGCACGGCGAGGATACGAACCCACGCGCGCACGGAAGGGTTCTGCTCGCCCTTGCCCGCGGACGGTCCGCTCACGGGCCTGCGGGTCGGCGCGCCTCGCCTCACGCGCCTTCCGATCGACCGATGACGGCCACGGCCTCGATCTCGATCTTGGCGCGCTTTTCGACGAGGCCCGCGACGCCGACGAGCGCCATCGCAGGGAAATGCTTGCCGAGCCGCGTGCGCCACGCTTGCCCGATCGCCTTGAGGGATCCGCGGTAGGCGTCGAGGTCCGTCACGTACACGGTCATCTTGGCGAGATCCGTGGGGCCTCCGCCCGCGGCGCGCACGACGGCGAGCACGTTGTCGAGCGCCTGCGCGAACTGCTCTGCGAGGTCGTCGGTCTCGAACACGCACTGCGCATTCCAGCCGATCTGGCCCGCCACGAAGAGCGTCGGTCCGGAGACCAGGGCGCCGTTCGAATATCCCTTCGGGGGCAGGGTGCCCTCCGGGTTCACGAAGGTGAGCTTGTCGTTCATGGGCGATCTCCGTCCTATTTCATCACCTGGCCGCCGTCGATCGGGAGGGCCTGGCCGTGCACGCTGCGGGCCTCGGGGGCGCAAAGCATCGCGACGACGTGGGCGACCTCCTCGGGCTCCACGAAGCGCTGCTGCGGCGACATGTTGGCGAGGATCTTCTCCGCGGCCTCGGGGCTGCGTCCGGTCTTCTGCGCGATCCGAGCGGTCGCCTCCTCGCCCATCCGCGTGCGGGTCCATCCCGGGCAGACGGCGTTCACGGTGACGGGCGTCTTCGCGATCTCCACGGCGAGCGCGCGGGTCATGCCGACCATCGCGTGTTTCGAGGCGCAGTACGCCACGCTGTAGCCATACCCGACGAGGCCCGCGTTGGAGGCGACGTTGACGACGCGGCCGAAACCACGCTCGATCATGCCGGGGACGAAGGCGCGAGAGAGCGCGAAGGCGCAGGTGACGTTCACTTCGAGCAGGCTGTCCCAGAGCTCGTCGTCGGTGCGATCGAAGGGCACGGACTCGGCGAAGCCGGCGTTGTTCACGAGCACGTCGACCGAACCGAGGGCACGTACGGCGTCGATCGCGGCGCGCACGCTCGCGCGATCCTTGGCGTCCATACGCACGGCGGCGCCACCAAGCTCGCTCGCGACCTCGTCGATTTCGGCCTGGGTGCGCCCCGTGACGACCACGCGGGCGCCTTCGCGGGCGAGCCTCTCGGCGATGGCGCGACCGATCCCGCGGCCCCCGCCCGTCACCAGGGCCCTTTTTCCGGCGAGGTACATGACGCACCTATAAAAGATTCATATCTAAAGAACAACGCGGCCGAGCGACCTCTCGACGGGCGGAGCGCGGGAGGGGAGATCGGGGACCCGGCGCAGGCGGGCGTGGAACAGAAAAGCAGGCGCCCCCTGCCTATCGCGAGGCGCCGCTGTCAGGCATACTTTCCCTTCATGCGCGTCCTTCGGTGCTTCTCTTTGGCGCTTGTTTTGCCGTCCCTCCTGATCACGCTCGTCGGGTGTGGTCCCGCCCCGGCCGTTCCTCCCGAGGCGGCGTCGATCTGGGTGGCCCCGTCGTCGCCCTCCGCGCTCGCCGAAACGACGACGTTTTTCGACCATCCCTGGCCGAGTGATCTGCGCCTGGAGGACGGCAAGGTGCCCCTCGAGGGGTACCCGAACCCGCGGCTCATCCCGATCCTCGACGCATACACAGAGACAATGGACCGGAAGCTCGACGGGTTCTCGCCGGCGGCCTCGGGGTACATGCGGTTCACGGGCCCGCTCGATCCGAGCTCGCTCCCCGAGACGCCCCTCGCCGCGCTCGAGGAAAACGCGTCGGTGCAGCTGCTCGACATCGATCCCGCGTCGCCCGACCACGGGAAACGCAAGCTCGTCTCGCTGAAGTTCCGCGCGCCGGAGGGCGTGTATTACCAGCCGAACACGCTCGCCTTCATGCCCACGCTGGGCTCTCCGCTCCGGCCCCACACGCGGTACGCGCTCGTCGTGACCGACGCGGTGCGCGGCGCCGGGGGCGGCACGATTCTGAAGAGCGAGGAGCTCGCGCAGGCGCTCGGCGAGGTCAATCCAGCGAGCGACGCAGCCCTGGCCGCGAAGGAGGCGCTCGCGCCGGCGGTCATCGAGATCGAGAAGGCGGGGATCCCGCGTGGGAAGATCGTTCACCTCGCGGTCTTCCGGACGAACGATCCCACGGAGGAGCTCTTCGCGGCGCGGGATCACCTGCGCGCCAACGTCCCTGCGCCCGACGTTTCGCCGGGCACGTGGGCCATCGCCGGCACGTGGGACGCGCGGACCGAATACGTGGGCGTCTACGGTCCGTCGCCGAACTACCAGCAGGGCACGATCCCCTACAGGAACGTGGCAGACGGCGGTGACTTCAAGATCGAAGACGGCACGCCCGTGGCCGTCGACACCTTCGATCTCCGCTTCTCGCTCATGGTGCCGAACTCCGCGGCGTGCCCGATGCCGGCGAACGGCTTTCCGATCGTGCTCTACGCGCACGGCACGGGCGGCGATTTCCGGAGCTACGTGTACGACGGGACGGGGCGGAGCCTCGCCGAGCAGTGCATCGCGACGATGGGGGTCGATCAGATCTTCCACGGCCGCAGGCCCGGCGCGCCGAAGGACGGCGATAGCTCGACGATCTCTCTGCTCTTCTTCAACGTGCAGAACGTCCTCGCGGCCCGGACGAACAGCCGGCAGTCGGCGCTCGACGAGGTGCAGCGGGCGCGGCTCTTCACGGAGTCGAAGATCGAGGTGCCCGCGTCCGTGTCGGCGACGGGACAGGCGATCCGCTTCGACGGCTCGCGCCTCTCGTTTTTCGGACACTCGCAGGGCGGGCTGAACGGCCCGTTGTTCCTCGCGGCGGACGATCAGGCGCGCGGCGGCGTGCTCTCGGGCTCGTCGGCCGTCATGGCCATCACGCTGCTAGAAAAGACGTCGCCGTCGCCGAGCATCGCGCAGCTCGTGAAGACGGTGTTCATCGGGCTGAAGGGCGAGGAGGAGGAAGAGCTCGACCTCTTCCACCCGACGCTCTCGCTCGCGCAGATGCTCGTGGACACGACCGATCCGCTGCATTATGCGCGGGCCGTGGTCCTGGAGCCTCGCGAAGGGACGGCGGCGAAGAGCATCTACATGACCGAAGGCGTGAACCCCGACGGCACGGGCGACAGTTATTCGCCGACGCGTGGCATCGAGATGCATGCGCTCGCGATGGGGCTGCCGCTCGTCGAGCCCTCGCAATGGGCGATCCCGGAGCTCGCGTGGGGCGGGCCAGGCACGGTGACGGTGCCGGCGGAGGGGCTCACGGGGAACGTCTCCGGAGGTCAGGCGACAGGCGTGCTCGCGCAATGGCCGGTGCCGGAGAACTCGGACGGGCACTTCGTGATCTTCCGCGTGCCGGAGGCCCGATCGCAGGCCGCGAAGTTCATCCGGAGCCTGAGCGATGATCCGAAGGGCAAGGTCTCTCAGCCATGACGACGGGCACCGCGAGCGAGCGCGCAGCGCGGATCTGCGCCGCGAAGGAGATCACGACGAAGCGTCCGCCGCGCGAGGGGACGTGGCCCTTCGAGGGGAAGCCGCCCGCGGATCTCGCGGCGATCTGGGCTGTCTCCGGAGGGCTCGAGCTCGACGACGGCACGCGGCTGCTCGATCGCGAGGAGGTCGGGCCTGCGACGAAGTGGCTCACGGAGGAGAAGTCGCTCGGCTGGGATGGTGATCTCTTCGTGATCGGCGAGCGCGACGATCTCGTGATCGTGCGCGACCTCGATCGCGCGGGCAAACGCGCGGGCGGCGGCGTGCTCGAGGCGCCTTCGGATGGGCTCGAGGCCTTCCGGCGGGTCGCGTGGGACGTGCTCGACTACCTGGAGGCGCGTGTCGGGCTCGGGGCATCGCTTCGCCCCACGCCGGAGATGGCCGCGCAGATGGCGGCGAGCGCGAGGGACGCGGCGGCGCTCGCGAAGGTGCTGAACGAGGCGTTTTACCCGGGCAGCGAGGCTTTGGCGGCGCACGCGGCGCTGGTGCTCGGAGAGCTCATGGCGGCGTCGGGGGACGACGTCGCGGCGATGCGTGCGTTCGTGCGGAGCGTGTCCTTCCGCGTGCAGGGCGCGCGTCGCGGGGCGGAGGCGCTGGAGCGCGCGGCGGGCTTCCGTGCTGCGGCGCGCGTGGCGGAGTCGGTCGGCGCGAAGGCGCTGGCGGAGGCTTGCCTCACGCGCGTCGACGTTTGACCTTCCCGCTCAATCGAACTCGACGGACTCGTTGTCCCCGGCGATCCCCAGCATCCCGAGGACCTGCTCGACCTCGAGCTTCGACTCGAGATCGGGGTTCGACTTGAGGAACCCTTCGAGTTGTTTTTTCGCCGCCTTGCGGTTTCCTTTCGCCGCGTAGGCGAGCCCGGCGGCCTGCATCGCCTCGCCGTCGCCGGGGAACCTGCGCAGCGCCTCGTTCGCCTGCGAGAGCGCGCCGTCGAGGTCACCGAGCTGGCGCAGGAGGTTCGACAACGCGACGCGCGCGCCGAGGTACGTCGGGGCGAGGCGGAGGGCCGCGCGGTAGGCGTCACGCGCGGCGTCGCGCTGGCCCGTCTCGAAGAGGGCCGAGCCGAGGAAATGGTACGCGTAGGGGTTTCTCGGATCGGCCTTGATGACGTTCCGCAGCGCGACGAGCGCCTCGACGAAGCGCCCGTCGTTCATGAGCTCGGTCGCTTCTTCGACCGCGTCCCAGCGGGCGGCGTCCTCTGCGTTCATGGTCTGCGTTGCCATGCGCGAAGCATACGCGCGGATGGCGAGTGGGGCACCGGAGGGCAAACATCCTCGCTTCCGGCGGCGCGCTTTTCGTGGTTACTGGGCGCTCGACGATGGGGGCTACGCTCGGACGAGCCGAGCTCTGCCCCCAACCCCCCGCCGTGCTCGGCAAACCCCGCGAGCCAGTTCTGTTCCAGGTCTTCGCGGCGATCCTCGTGATCGCGGTGGGCCTCGCGTTCTGGCTGCCCGGGTTTGCACGGACGGGCGGGCGTTTCCCCGTCCCGCTCGACGACGTCTACATCCACTTCGGTTTCGCCCGCTCCGCGGCGCTCGGCCACCCGTTCGCGTGGACGCCGGAGAACGGCTACTCCTCCGGCGGAACGAGCCTCGTTTACCCGCTCGTCCTCGCGCCTGCGTGGGCGCTCGGCCTGCGTGGCGCGCATCTCGCGTACTTCGCGGCGGCGCTCGCCTGCGTTTGCTTGTGGGATCTGTGCCGCTCGGTGCGCGTGCTCCTCGAGCCTGGGCCGCGGCTCATGGCCTGGATCGCGGCGCCTCTCCTCCTCGCGGTGCCGCTCGTCGACTGGAGCCTCTACTCGGGCATGGAGACGGCGCTTTTCGCCGCGATCCTCGGTCGTCTCCTCGTGGCGTCACAGCGCGCGATCACGGCCTCACCGATCACGCGGCCCTCCGCGCAAATCCGCGCAGGGATCTTCGGCGCGCTCCTCGTGGCCACGCGGCCCGAGTCGGCGGCGTTCGTCGGACCGCTCGGTGTGGCCGTCGTGTACGGCGCGCGTTCGCTCGGCACGGTGGCTTCTCTCGCCCGCGCGCTTGGTCCCACGGGGTTTTTCCTGGCGGCACAGGCTGCGGCGAACCTCGTGTTCACCGGGGAGATCGGCCAGGCGGGCGCCGTACGCAAGCTCGTCGGGACGAACCCGTACCTCACGCCGATCGAAGCCGCGGTGGAGGTGATCAAGAACCTCGCCGTGCTGCGCGCCCAGGCGTTCGACGTGGCGCTCGGAGGCCCGTCCTTCTCGTTCGTCGCGCCCCTCCTCGCGATCGTCGCGGCCCTCTCGAAACGCACGCGCCTCCTCGCGGCGCCGCTCGTCGCGGGCGCGATGGGGATGCTCCTGCTCGTCTCGCTGAACACGACGGCGCGTTATCAAAACCTTCGGTACGCGGTGCCTTCGCTCGTGCTTTTGCTCGTCGCCGCGGCGCTCGGCGCGGGGGAGCTCGCTCGAAGGGGCCGCTTGGCGCGGGGGATCGGGGTCGGGCTCGCGTTCGTCGTGATGCTCGCGCCCGCGAGGTTTTTCCCGCGGCAGATCGATCATTTCGCCCGCGCGTCCGCGAACATCGAGGGCCAGCAGGCGGAGGTCGCTCGCCGGCTCTCGGCGCTGCCGAAGCGGCCGCAGCGGGTCCTCGTCGGCGACGCGGGGGCGATCCCGTACCTCTCGGGTTTGCCCGCGCTCGATGGCCTCGGCCTCGGCGGGTATCACGACCTGCCGTTCGCCCGCGCTTCGGTGCACGGCATTCCCGCGATCGTCGAGCTCATCGAGCGGATGCCGGCAAACGAGCGGCCCGACGTGATGGCGATCTACCCGGGATGGTTCCCGGAGCTCGCGCGATCGTTTGGACAGCAAATGTTTTCCGTGCGGATCGAGGACAACGTGATCTGCGCCGCCCCCGAGAAGGTCGTGTACGCGGCGGACTGGTCCACGCTCGCGCCGAGCGGCGAAACGCGTGCGGGCGCCGTGGATGCGATCGACGTCGCGGATCTCGTGGACGAGCGGGCGCACGGGTACACGTTCGCGCGGCCGCAGGCGGGTTGGGTGATCGGCGCCACGCTGCGGGACGAGGCCGGGCGGCCGCGTTTCGACGCCGGGCGTATCCTTCCGCAGGGGCAAAACGAGTCGTTTGTCGTCGCCCCGCACGTCGCTCGAGGCCCCGCGACGCTCGTGCTTCGGACCGACGGAGGCGGACCGGTCAAGCTCGAGGTCACGCAGGTCATGTTCGGGGAACCCTTGGGGGGAGGCACCGAAACCGTGGAGATCCCGGCGCGGGACGAGGGGGCGTGGTTCGAGGCGCGTGTGGCGCTGCGCTGGATCGGCGGTCGTGACTTCGTGCGGATCACGGCTACGCAAAACGCGTGGCGGAGCTTCCACGTGTGGCTCGTTCGGCCTTGAAGATCACGGGCGCCGTCCGTGGCATTCTCGCGGCATGGCGGATCGTCCTTCCTGGACCCGTGCGCTCGTGAGAGCGGGGCGCGAGGCCCTCGCGGTCGGGCGGCAGGCGTGGCTCCTGCGGCACGATCTCGAGGGGTCGATGACGCCCGCGGACGTGCAGGAGGGCGACGACGTCGTGGTGCTCCTGCACGGCCTCTTCGCGACGGCGGGCGTGCTCCGCCCGATGCGCCGGGCCCTCACGCGGCACAAGGGCCTCCACGCCGCGGCAATGACCTATCCGCCGGGGCCCGGTGTCGAGGAGCTCGCCGAGCGGCTCGCGGCGCTCGTGGCCCCGCTCCCGTCGTCCGCGCGGCTTCACCTCGTGGGGCACAGCCTGGGCGGCGTCGTGGCGCGTTTCTTCGCGCAGGAGGCCGGCGACACGCGCGTCGTGCAGACGATCTCGATGGCGAGCCCGTTCGCGGGCGTCGCGGGGGCCAGCGCGCTCGGCTTCGGGGCGGCGCGTGATCTCGCGCCGGACAGCGCGCTCCTCCGCAAGATCCGCCTCGCTGCTTCGGCCTCGGCGCACGTCCCGCACCTCTCGATCATCGCGGCGACGGACGCCGTTTTGCGTTCGCCCGTGTCACACGCCTTGCCCGGCGGCGAGGTGATCGTGATGCAGGGCCAGGGCCACAACACGCTGCTTTTCGACGAGGAGGTCGCGCAGATCGCCCTGCGGCGGATCCTCGGCCGCCTCCGGAAAACGTGCTAGTTGCGTCGGCGTGCGTCGGAACGTGAAAGCAACGTGTTTCGGGGTCGCGATCGCTTGCGGCATAACGCTCGCGCCCGACGTCGCGCGGGCGGATGCGTCCTCGTGGGCGTTCGTGGGGGCAGGGGCGCTCGCGTGGAAAGAGGGGACCGCGGCCGCCCTCGCGCCGCGCGCGGCCATGAACATCGATTTCGGCGTGGGCACGACGCCGGACGGCCCCTTCATCGTCGGCGGCCTGGCGCGGCTGACCCCGGTCATCGACGTGGGGACGGATCTGTCCCTGCTCGCGCGCGTCGCGACGCATGGCTTTCAGGCGGGCAAGTTCGGCGTGGCGCTCGACGTGGGCGGATACCAGAGGCTCTGGGGCACGTACTCGCGTGGCCTGTCCGGAGGCCTCACGCTTGGCCTTCC
>JANMGF010001483.1:0-3895 GCA_031374535.1 Polyangium sp. (in: bacteria) | reverse complement strand
GCGGGCCCCTTCGGCGAGCTGGCGAAGGTCCTCGGGATCGAAAACGTGCCGTGGATCGAGCTCGTGGCCAAGGGCGTAGGACTCATCGCGGGCGTGGCTGGTGTGGCGCTGGGGCTGATCGGGGTCGTCGCGGGGAAGTGGGCCTCGTTCGTCGGCTCGGCCTATGCGGCGGTCCTCGCCTCTTACGGCGCGGTCGTGACGTTCATCGAATGGGTGGGGGGCCTGTTTTCAGGCGAGGACCTCAAGGCCGCGGGGCAGTCGGCGGGGACCGCGATCGTCGATGGATTAGTCGGAAGCATTCGCGCTGGTGCGCTCGCGGTTGCGGCTGCGGTCAAGGCCATGGCGGGCGGGGCGATCTCCACGGCGAAAAGCACACTCGGCATTGCAAGCCCCTCGCGCGTCTTCGAGGGGATCGGCTGGAACATGGCGGGCGGCGCGGAGGTGGGCATCACGGGCGGCGCGGGGCGCGTGGTCCGCGCGGCGGAAGCCATGGCGTTCGCTGCGACGCGGGCGGCGAACGATAACATCGTCGCACCCTCGAAGGCGGGCGGCGTCGGCGGCTCGGGGGTCGCCTCGAGCGCGGGCGCGCGGGCCGGGCGCGGGGGCGTGTACAGCGGCGAACGCGTGACGATCCATGTCGAGAAAATCGAGATCGTGATCCAGGGCAGCGCAACGGAGCGCGACGGGGAGGCCGTCGCCCGCGGGCTCTGGGCCGAGCTTCAACGTCTCGCCGAGGAGGCGGCTTAATATGCCGATCCCTGCGCCGAGCGATAACCCGGACGTCTGGGATACCGTGACCCTCGGACCGGGCGACCTTCCGCCGAACCCTCGCGAGGGGACGGCGACGCTCAAGGTCCAGCCAAAGGCAAAGCTCGATACGAAACGCAAGGGAGGCGCGCAGAAACCCACCACAACGAACACCGGGCGCGAGCTCGCCGAGGTGACGATCACAGTGCGTTTCACCGAGGCCCTATGGCCCGACATGGAAGCGGCGATCGAGAGGCTGCAACCGGGGAGCGGTCCGCACAAGATCGGGCATCCGAAGTGCCGTCTCGCGAAGATCAACGCGGTATCCATCGAGTCTTACGAGGGGCCGGATTGGGACGATTTCCAGGTGGGGACGATCGTCTGGCATTGCAAGGAATGGGCGCCTCCGCCTCCGGCCGAGGTCACGGCAAAGAAGCCGGATGTCGTGGAAACACCGAGCACGGCAATTCCCTATACAAACCAGCCCTGGCACGAGGTCAAGCCGGGTAGCACGGTCGCGCACAAGGGACTCGGGGCGCTCTTCGCGACGGCGGCGGCGAAAGCCGCGGCGGGGGCAAATCGGCCGTGAGCCTCGTTCAGATTGGCGCGCTCGAAGTGATCTCCCTGCGGCTTTCGATGCCGCTCGCGGGGGCCTGGACCGCGGAGGTCGAGGTCGACACGGGCGAGCCTCTCGCGGGTCCGGCCGTGATCGCCATGGGCGTGGAAGATGCCGCGCCCGTCGAGTTCGCGGGGACCGTGCTCGAAAGCCGGGCCTTCGAGGGCCGCGCGCGGGCCTTCATCGTGGGCGGGCGCGGGGGGCTACGGCGGGAGCTCCCTCCGCGGCAATACCAACTGGCTCCGCCTCGCCTCGTCGTCGCGGCGATCCTTCGCGAGGCCGGCGAGGAGGCGGCCGAACTCGAAGCGCTCGACGGACTGCCGCTGCTCGCGCGATGGGTCCGGGCGCGTGCGCGGGCCGCGGAAGCGCTCAACGTGGTTTGTCGACGCGCGGCCGTCTCGTGGCGGGTTCGGCCGACTGGTACAATTCGCGTCGGCGTCGAGACTTGGCCCGCTTATCTCGGGCGGCCGTTCTGCGTCTCGGAAGACGGGGCGCATGCGCGGGCGGTGTACGCGCAAGAGGCTCCGGACCTCGAGCCGGGGATGTTGCTCGAGGGGCGGCGCGTCGGGCGCGTGGTTCACCGGGTGGACGATGCGGGGGCATTCCGGACCGAGGTCGTCTTCGAGGAAGAGTCATGACGGCGGCACGCGAGAAGGAGATCCTACGGCGACTCGTGGCGCAATCGCTCCCGGTTCCGCTGCAATATCTGGCGGTTCACGATGCCACGGTCGTAGCGCAAGGGACGGATGGGACGCTCGATCTACGCCTTGAAAGCGCGGACATGCCTGGTTTGTCGGGTGTCCCGATATGGCTCGGTCTTCCCGGGATCCGGGTCGAGGTGGCGAAGGGCGCACGTGTAAAGGTTGGTTTTTCCGAAGGGGATCCGGGCAAACCCTTCGCGGGGTTGTGGGAGACGGACGCGGCCATGATCCGGATCGTCCTCGGCGGCGGCTCGAAGGCCGTTGCACGGGTCGACGATTCCACGGATTCGGGGACGCTCGTCCTTCGGACGGTCACGGAACCGGCGTCCCTCTGCACGATCGAATGGAAGCCGCCAGGCTCGGCGATTGCGATCGTCCTCGGGGCCCTCGGCGTTCAGGTCTCCGGGCCTTCGGTCGTAGAGATCCCGATCCAGGGGAAGATAACGAGCGGGCTCGCCTCGCTGCTGGGATAGGCCCATGGCGATCGATTACGGCGACGATCTAAGCACGTTCGGCCCGGATGGGTCGATCGACATCGAGTTCGATTCGGTCGTGGAAGGGCCGCGCGTCGTTCTCGAAGCCGTGGCGCGTCGATGGCTCATGAGCTCGGGCGCGCTCCCCTGGTCGCCCGGCGAAGGGGTCAACGTTCTCCGCATGATCAACGCGGACCCCTCGCCGACGGACCTCTATCGCCTCGGCGAGTTGCTCGAAGGCGAGGCGCTACAAGAGCCCGGCGTGGTCGGGGCCTCGGTGCGCGCGGAGCTGCGGGGCGGAGTGCTCCGCATTGTCGGGCGCCTCGAGCTCGCGGAAGGGAGCTTCGTGCTCACCGTGGAGACGGGCGAGGCTCGGCGCGTCCTTTTCCGGCCCCTCGGGGAGGCTGCGTAATGATGGCCCCCTCCCTCGCGGCGCTGCTCCGCTCTCGCCGAAAGGACATCATCTTCGAGGATCTGCTCGAAAAGGCCCACGGACTCGGGCTACGCGCGCGGGGCTGGGACTCGAAGCGAATCGGGCGGGTCCTCCTCGAAATCGAGGCGCAAACGGTCGAGGCGTGGGAGGCGGCGCGGATCGCAATCACGCGCGGCGGATACCTCGGGGACGACGAACAAGGGCCCTTCGGCGCGTGGCTCGATCTGGTCGCGCTCGGCTGGTTTCAGGAGCTCCGGCGCGAGGCCATTCCGACCGAGGGGCGGATGGTCTTGACGGAGTTTGCAGACGACTCGCTGCACGTCATCCAACCGGGCGAGCTCGCGGCGGTGTTCGGTCCCGAGCTCGCCGATCCCCTCCGGTATGTGAATGTCGACGGCGGCACGCTACCGAAAGGCGGGAGCCTCTCGCTCACCTTTCGCGCGGAGGCGCCCGGCGCGCGGTACAACGTCCCCCCGTCGACCATTTCGTTTCTGAATACGCCCCTCCAGGGCGTGACGATCGCCAATCCCGCCGATCCCTCGACGGGCACATGGATCACGAGGGCCGGCGCGGACGAAGAGAGTGATCCGAGCCTCCGCGCGAAGTGCCGGGACAAGTGGGGCTCGCTCGGGGCGGGCGGAAACCTCGCGGCCGTCCGCTACCGGATCCGCAAGGCGGCCGAGCTCTTCGGGCTTTCGGTCTCCCGCTTCCGCGTCCGAGACGACAACCCGAACGGGCCGGGGAGCGTCGACGTCTACCTCGCCAATCCGGCCGGGCCGGCGTCCGCCTCCGAGGTGAAGGCGGTTCGCGGCTACCTCGCGGGACTGAAGGCGGTAGGAACCGGGCCGCTGCGGTGCTTCTCGGCGACCCTGCTCGAGGTGCCAATCGTCGCGGGCCTGCGAAACCCGACGAATCCGCATTCGGT
>JANMGF010001284.1:0-9697 GCA_031374535.1 Polyangium sp. (in: bacteria) | reverse complement strand
GGCGCGGGGCACGCGGGAGCCGATGCCGCGGGGCGTGCAGGCGTGGGCGCGGGGCACGCGGGAGCCGATGCCGGCGGCGCCGGGGATGCCGCCTCGCGTGGGAAACGAAGCATTCCGAGCAGGGTGTCGGCGAGGACTTGGAGACGCTCGTCTTCCTCGTACGCGCCCCGGACTCCGGCAAGCCATGCCGGGTCATCCGGGTTGGACCCTGGCCTCGGCACGCGCTGCTCGCAGGCTTTGAGGAACGCGCCCGCGAGCAATCGCACACGCTGGTCCGCGAGCGTCTCCTGTGCTGCTCGGCGCCATGCCGCGTCCGCGAGGCTGCGCCGGATAGACTCGATCATGGATGCGGGTCCGACGTTCGGAACATCGGCAAGACCTGCCGCGAACGCCCCCAGCGCCGTCCCAAGTGCCACGAGATCCGGCGAGGATTCGCAAGCGCCGATGAGCACGACCGCAGTGCAGACTGCGGAAGGCTGCACCTCTGGTGTTTGCATTGGCAAACCGGGGCGCACGGCGGCGTCGCTCATACCCATACAGAAGCTCCAGCCGACCACTATGCACATTTGACTTCCCGCGATCCACAAAAATCAGCGGGAAACCGGCGTAGCCTGCTTTACGTCTGCGCTGGAATGCTCCAAGGATTCGGGACGAGTTGTTCAAAGCAAACCCACAAAAGCCGAGCTACGTGTCCGAAATCAGGGAACAGCCCCCTTGTTTCGCCGCATCAAGACGCGAAAATCCGCTCAATGTAATCGGTTTTTGACGAATTTCTCGGTAGAACGCCGCGGCTCGGCACATCCCCAGGGCTGGCCCGTGTACTTTAGTTCACTTTCCCCGACAGCGCAAGCACCGTGCCCTCCGTAGACAAACCGCAAAATCGCCGTGTTTGAGCCATACCCGGCGGGTATGCCCCCTTGTTTCACAGGCTCGGGGTCCGAGACGGGTCCACAAATCGATCCACTTTTTGGCTCGGCGGAGCCATACCTCGGGCCCAGAAAATGTTTCACGGAGCCGGGTCGGTATCGGATTTCACGTTCGCTGCATGAGCAAGACCCATGCCCTCCGCGGACAGACCTCGAAATCGCCGTGATTGGGCCATGGAGGTCGGTTCGGCACCCTTGTTTCACAGACTCGGGGGCCAGGGAGGGTCCAGAAATCGATCCACTTTTTGCTCGCCGGAGCCATGACATCGGGCCACGGAAATGTTTCACGATGTGGGGGATTCGCGTACCCTGCAAAATCGGCCGGATTTTGGGGTCCCGCGGCGCCCTGGGGGAGGTGCGGTGCATGCCCTTCGGATCCATGGAAAGCCATGGCTTTCCCATGGCAAGAGCCATCGGGTTCGAGTGGCTCTCGGGCCATGGCTTCCGGGGGAACTGCCGAGAGCCGGCCGAGAGCCGGCCGAGAGCCCGGCCGAGGATGCGCCGAGAAGCTGGGGGGTCGGGCGCGCGCCGGGCCCAGCATCCGCGTGCGCCCGAGAAGCGAGGCTCGGAGCAGCGCTGGCCGGGCTACCTGTATAGTTAGCTATATGACTATGTGGCTATATGGCTATACGTATAGTCGGCTATACGTATAGTCGGCTATATATATAGAACTCGACGGCGACCTCGATTTTCCCTTGTCTCGCGTCCCCCACGGGCGGGAGAATCGGATCCACGCAACGGCGCCCCTTCGTGCGCCATGGGAGGGCGGACATGTCCATCGGTGAGTCCCGCAGCCCGGACGGCAACATCACGGCGACCTTGTCGATCCCCCGGGGCGTCCTCCAGCTCGTCGCGCCACCGCCCGAAACCCTCTCGCAATGCAACGTCGAGGCGGTGACCGGCATCCCGCGGCGCGTCTTCCTGGAGGCCATCCGCGCCCCGGACTTCCCGGTCCCCGTCGCGCGGCTCGGGAAGCTTCGGATCGTCAATCGCGTTGCGTTCGTCGCGTGGCTCGAAGAAAACGCGCGCAAGCAGAGCGCCACCCCTTCCTCCCCATCGGCCACGAATGACGCCGCGCCCATCGACGACACCGCGCCCGCGGAGCACGCGGACGACATTCTCGGCGCCGTCGGCCTACAACCGCGCCCGGCCAGTCCGAGCCGCGCGCGCGCGACGAACCGCCGTGCTCGGCGCCTCTGACAACCGTCCGGCCCCCGCGGGTTTTACGGTCGCCTTTGCCTTCTCGCCTCTGCGGCCCGTAGACGGGCCACACCCCCCCTCCCGCGCCATCCGTTGCTTGACACGTGCCGGGATGCCGTCATGGCCCCGGGGGGCACGACGGGGGAGTATCTCTCGCGTCTCCCATGGCTCCGCGGGAAGGAGCCCAAATCGCAGGGCACGGCCGCTCGGCTGTTCCCTGGACGGTCACTGATTGGAGGAATTGGACGATGCCCAGGTTAGCCACGGGGAACGTTTACGAGCGGCGCGGCAAGTGGTTCGCGCGGCTCACCATCGGAACGAAGAAGCGGCAAAGCTTCATGCTCGAAACATGCAAGGACGAGCGGAGCGCCGTCACGCGTCAAGCCATCCTCGCGGAGCTGGCTGCGAAGCTCCGCAAATGCGGACGCGACGACATCGCGCCGGACATCATCAAGCGCGCCGCGGTGCGTGACGGGAAGGCATTGGACGAGGTGCGCAAGGCCGTTGACATGATCGCATCGGGACAGGTGGTGCAGAAGAACCTGACGCCGACGATCGAGCAAATCGGCAAGCGGTGGACGAGCGGCGAGCTGGCCGATCTTTATCCCGATCGAGTCAAGCGACGACGAAGTGCAAAAACCAACAGGTACGTGCTCGACAAATACGTCTATCCGATGGTCGGGGACGTGGCGATCGACAAGTTCACGCTCGACCACGCGGAAGCCGTCATGCGGAGCCTGCCACCGAAGCTCTCGCCAAACTCGCGGCGTTCTGTCGCGCAGCTCGTGTACCGGATCTGCTCGCTGGCGGTCCTTCCACTGCGCCATATCGCCGTGCATCCGCTGCCGCGGGGATTCGTGCCGCGGTATCAGGCAGGAAAAGCGAAAGGGTGGCTTTATCCTGACGAGGACGCGATGTTGCTTGGCTGCACGCAGGTTCCGCTGGAATGGCGCCTGTTTTACGGCTTCCTTCATCGGGAAGGGATGCGCCGCTCCGAAGCCCTTAACACGACCTGGTCTGACATCGATCTGGATCTCGGGGTGATTGTGCTCGATGTGAATAAGACGGACGAGCCCCGCGCGTGGGCATTGTCGCCTGGGGTCGTTGCCGCGTTGCGCGCCTGGCGGGAGCATTGCGCAGCGAGAGGCGTGCGAGTGTCAGGGGACGCGCCCGTCTTCGTGTACGACGAAGGAAGCCAGAAGGGACAGCGGCTCACCACGAGCGACACTGCCGGCCGGTTCCGCGGACATCTGGAGCTGGCAGGTATTCGCCGGCCGGAGCTGTTCGCGCGGACGGAGACGAGGATGCGGATCCGGCTGCACGATACGCGGGCCACGTTCGTCACGCTGGCGCTCGCGAACGGACGGACGGAGGCGTGGGTGCAGGACAGAACGGGGCACAAGTCAAGCGACATGATCAACCGCTACCGACGCGCCGCCCGCACGGCGGCCGAGCTTGGGCTCGACGTGTGCCGTCCGCTCCATGAGGCGATCCCCGAGCTGGCCCCCCGTCCGATCGACGCGACGAGCGCCGACCGGGCCCGCACGAGGGAAAGGGCGGCGGAAAGGGCACCACGCTCGCGGCGGGCGACCCCCATGTCCGTGGAGATCCAGCCAAGATCCGCGGGGTTGGCGACCCCGGGTCAGGATGATCAGAACTTCTCCCCGAGGGAGATCGCTTCGTGCTCTAGCAGGCGCCGGCGCAACCACGCACGCTGTGGAACCAGAGGCCGCCCTGGTTTTCACACGCGTCGCGCTCGAGCTTGATGGTGCAGCAGCGCTTCGCCGCGCCGCCGCAGACCTGCTCGACGGGGCCGCTGCGGAGGCAACAGACCTCGGTGTCCTCGTCGAGAGGCACGTCCATCTTCGGCTTCTCAGGCGCCGACGGGAGCGACACCGAGGGCGGGGACGGCACTTCGACCGAGGGCACCTCAGGCAAAGATGCCTGCGGAAGCTTGAGCTGCGGCGGCTCGGGAACGTCGGGCAGGCCGAGGAGCTGGCATCCCAGAGGTCCACCCGCGAAGGCGACCACGATGACGGGAACGCAGAGGGCGACGAGGTGGCGGAGCGGCTTCACGATCCCCTTGCATCGCCGAGGGATGAACACCTCGGCCGATAGTTCAGGCCCACGTGTGTCTCATGAACGCGCGCCCGTGGCAAGATCCCGCTACCTCTTCCCCTCTTCCAGGCCCGGGACTAGGGTCGCCGGATGCCCGCCTGGACCTTGCCCGCCCTCGTCGCGGCCTGCTTTTTTGGCCTGCACTACCTCGCCTTGCGCGCAGCGAGCGGCCGCATCGGCGACGCCCTCGGCGCGTTTTGCCTCGAAGGAACGGCGGCGCTCGGCATCCTGGCGATCTTCGTCGTGCGTCGTGAGACCGAAGGTCCTCCCACGACCACGGCCGGGCTCGTGTGGGCGGGCCTGTCGGGGTTGTGCATCAGCGCGGCGACGGTCCTGCTTTTTTCGTCGCTCCGCCTCGGCGGCCCGGTCGCCGCGACGGGCACGATCGCGCTCGGCGGCGGCGTGGTCCTGTCAGCGCTCGCGGCCCCCTTCCTCTTCGGCGAAGCCTTCACGTTGCGGCGTGCGCTCGGCGTCGCGCTCGGCGTGCTCGCGATGCTCCTGCTCGCGTCCCCTGCCGCCGCGGCGCCCGCATCCCAAGAGACACGCGAGGAGGAGGCGGACCCCATGGCAGACAAAGCGCGTGATCGAGCACGTTCCTCCGCCGAGGAATCCGAGGAGTTCTAGGGAACTTGGGGCGGGGCGGGTCTCAGCCCTCGACGCCCGTGTCGTCCGCGGTCTCTTGGTCGTCCGTGTCGTCGCCGTCGCTGGCGCTTTTGTCCTTCAGGAAGAACAGATCCTGCGTCTTCTTGTCCCGCGGGAATGCGGCCTTGATCCGGTTCGCGACCTCGGCGAACACGTCGAGGAACTCCTCTTTCGCCAGGTTGCGCGCCGCGCGCGCCTGCGCCGACGATTCCATTCCCTGGCGTCGTCCCTCGAGGGCCTCCTCGTAACGGACACGGAGTGCCTGGATCTTCTCCCGCTCGCTGGCGGCCGCGGGATAGATGGCCTCGGCCTCTGCATAGCGGCCTTCGAGCCTCCGCATTTCGTGGACCTGCGTGCCGCCCACGGGCTTGATGATCGGCGTCGATCCATTGGGGAACAGCAGGGTCGTGATCTTCCCTCCGGCCTTGCCGTCCTCGATCTCCGCGCGCTTCAGGGCGAGGCGTACGACCTGATCCGAGAGCATATCCGTGAATTTGACCTCCACCCGGAGGACGATGAGCGCCTTGACCTTCTCGTTGTAGGCATTGTGCCGCACGAGGAGGAGGTTCGTCGCCTCGCCGAGCTTTGCGGCCAGGCCATTCAGGGCGGGTACGTCCTTGAACTTATCGAGCATCGTCCGGGTGTGCAGGCTCTTGTGCTCGCAGCGGTCGATGGGGGTCTTGGCATTCGGGAGCACCGACATCAGGAAGTTCCTTTCCTTGGCGTGTGCGCGGGAGTGCACATCATGGGGGCAGGGGCGTCAAGGGGAACGTTGGGTGGCTCGGGGCGTGGTTCGCGCGCGGCACGTGGCGCGCATCGCCACCCGAGAGGGCCGCACGGGAGGGCCGAGGGCGCGGCGGCGTTGCCGACGGCGTGGGCGCGGCGTGGAGACGCGTCGAGCCACGTTTCCGCGCCCTCCGCCGGGGCATGGAGGCGCGTCGAGCCACGTTTCCGCGCCCTCCGCCAGGGCGTGGAGGTGCGTCGTGCCACGTCGCCGAACGTGGAGCCGGGTCGTGGGCGCGAGCGCCGCGGCTCTGCGGATCTGGCCGCCACGCCGTGGGCGCGGCTCGCGCAACGTGGCAGTGCCCTCGCCGCGCGGGATCACGGCACGCAGATGTTGTTTTCGCACTTCAGGCTGGCGCACTGGCTCGGCCCGGTGCACGACGCGCCGTTGCCTTGGGCGCAGATCCCGCCGCCGTTGCACGCGTTGCCGCCGGCTTGACAGCCGGAGTTCGGGTCCGCCTGGCCTTGGGGCACGGCGCTGCAGTCGCCGAAGGCTCCATCGAGGTTACACGCGGCGCAGACCATGTCGCACTGGCCGTTGCAGCAGAAGGCATCGAAGCAGAAGCCACTCTTGCAGGCGATCGTGGGGTGACACGGGTACCCCGTGCAGATGGGGCACTTCGGATCTCCTCCGGTGAACGAGCAGTCGACGCCGGACTCGTCGCCGTTCTCGATCCCGTCGTCGCAGCGCGCGCACTCGTTTTTCCAGCAGTAACCGCCGTCCGGGCAGTCCTCGTCGACGTTACACGTGACGCACGTCGCGGGGGATGCCTCGTTGCAGACGCCGTTACCGCACGGCGATCCCACCTGCGCATCGATGGGCTGGCAGAGGTTCGCGACGCAGCTCCAGGTATGGCACTCCGTCGGCGGATCGCAGTCGGCGGGCGTGTTGCAGACCTTGCAGAGCTTGGCGTTCGGCGGGCACGTGGGCGCGAGGTAGTAGTCGTCGAGGCCAATGAGGAGCTGGCAGCCGGCGAGGGTGATCGTCGTGAGCAAAGCGGTGACGTGAAGGGCACGGCGTGACGTCGTCATGGCAGGCAGATCCCGTTGGTGCATTTGCTGGAGATGCAGTCGAAGGCGAACACGCATGCGTACCCGTTTTTCGTCTTGCACACGCCCTTCCCATCACACGCCTTGTTCGTCGCGGTGCAACCGGTGGGGTCTTTGTAGTCCGCGGGGATCGGCGTGCATGTCCCCATGCTTCCCTCGGCCTTGCACGTCCAGCACAAGCCACACGATCGTGTCGGGCGCGGGTGTCCCCGCGACGGGCTGGACAGAGAGGCAGGCCCCGCCTTCGCAGAACCAGAACTGACAGATCGTGCTCGTCCCACAGTCCGCCGCCACCTCACACCCGCTGCACACCCCGTGCTGGCACGTCCCGCCCGCGCTCCCGCACGCCGTTCCATCCGGCACCACCGCCTGCTTCGGCTCCCCTGCGAAACAATACGGCTTCGTGCAGTCGTCGAGATCATCCGCCCCGAAGTAGGTCCCGTTCGCGTACGTGTTCGAGCATATCCCGCCGCTGCACGCGTCCGCGGTGCACGGGTCTGCGTCGTCGCATGCCGCGTCCGTCACGCAAGCCCGCACGCATGCGCCCTTCGCGCATGAGCCCGCCTTCCCCGAAAGCGCGCACGAAGCGCCGTCGGTCATCGGCTCGTGGGCCGCTTTCCCCGCGATGCAATCGATCGTGCACGCATTGTGGTCGTCTTTGCACGGCTCGTCCTCGCACCCCGGCGCGACAAGACCAAGCCCCATCGCAGCCATGACCAGCCCCAGCACGTGTCGAATCGTCATGGTCATGCCGCCGACCTCCCAGCGCCGAGAGAGTAGCCAAAGCGTAGCGCCGCAGTCAAGCGCCTTCGTAGGTCCGCTTTCTTCTTGCCCTGTCCCGCCAGGCTCGATACCGTCCGAGCCATGCGCACGGCCCTCCTTTCGCGAATGGCTCTCGTGGTCTTGCTCGGCCTCGCCGCGCCTGCGCGCGCCGAGCCGGCATCGCCCGTCGAGCAAGCCGCGGCCGGGGCGCTCTTCGACGAGGCAATGGCGCTCTTCGAGGGGGGAAAACCGGCCGAGGCGCTCCCCAAATTCGAGGCTTCCCTGCGCATGGATCCGAGCGTGGGCGCGTGGCTCAACATCGCCCGTTGTCACGAAAAACTCGGCCACGTCGCGAGCGCGTTCGGCGCCTACGACGCAGCCGAGGCATTGGCTCGGGTCAAGAACGACGAATCCCGGCGCGACCTCGCCGCCGAGAAAAAACGCGAGCTCGAGCCGAGGTTGTCGCGGCTCCGCATCGACGTCGACCCAAAGACCCAGGCGACGGAGATCCGCCTCGATGGAAAGGCCCTCCCCCCGGGAGCGACGGGGACGGCCATTCCGATCGACGCGGGCGATCACGTGCTGGAAGCCGACCGAAAAGGCGCGCCCCTCTTTCGCGCCACGGTGCCTATCGGCGGGCCCGGCACCAAGACCGTCCTCGTGCCCGCCCCCCCGGCCAAGGTTCCGCCCCCGCCCCCGCCTTTCTGGAATGGCCGGCGCACGGCCGGCGTGGCGCTCGGCGGGTTTGGCGTGGCGAGCGTCGTCGTGGGGGCCATCTTCGGCGTGCGCGCGGGCGACGCGGTCGACGCCTCCCAGGCGCATTGCATCGATTGGAATCCCGACCCCTGCGACGCCGAGGGCGTGGCGCTCCGAGATCGGGCAAACCAGGAGGCCTGGGTCTCCAACATCGGAATCGGGCTCGGCGCGGCGGCCCTGGTGGGCGGGGTGATCTCGTTCGTGCTGGGATCCACCGGATCAAAAAACCAAACGGCGCATGGAATCGAGGTGGGGCCACGGGTCGGAGCCGGAGGGCTCGAAGGGCTCCACGCGCGGTGGCGGTTCTGAAGACCACGCGATAGAACCGCGAGGGTATCGTCAGGGCAAAGGCGGCGGTACCATAGGCGAAAGCACGCAAAGCTCGTCCTCCAGGAACGCCTCGACCACCCGCCGCGCCTCCTTGCCAGACGCCTCATCGCCCAGATCCGCGGCCACCGCGTCATGCCGCAACGCGAGCTCGATCCTGCGCGCATACGTGGGATCCACACGTAATGCCGAGGCCCACGCGATCCCGAGCGCCGCCTCGCGTTGCTTGCGGTCGACGGGGTGTTTCTTGGTGAGCACGACCTTGCCCCCCACGTTCACCGCGGTAATCGCCTCGGTGCGATGGTTCATCGGTAGCGATAGCCGCGCCGCCGCGACCGCCAGCTCGTCGCTCGCCTTTTCGCCTTCCAGCACGTAACGAATCGCGTCCACGCACGGCGCCCCGAACGCCCGCGCCACTTCGATTCGTTGCCGCGCCTCCCCGTGCGCCGCCGTGATCTCCTCGGCCGGCAGGGCCGTCTTTTTGCCGATGACCAGCACGGCCTGCTCCTCGCGGGGGTCGACGCCTTCGAGCATCGCCGCGTAAAACGAGCCCCGCAGCACGGCCCGCGCGAGCTTCGGCGGCAGGCCCTCCGGCACCTCCAGCGACGCGGCCGCGACGGGCTCCTCTTTTTCGAGGGCGCGTTGCTCCTCCTCCGGAAGCCCGAGCGACGCGATGAAACAGCCGCGTTGCGACTTCGCCTCCATCTGGAACGTCCCCGTCGCCCCCAGCACCGCCGCGAGCGCGCGCGCCGCGAAGCCACCGAACGCCTTCACCCGCGCGATGTCCTTCTCGCTCGGCTTGGTCGTGAAGAGCGACCGCACGCCACGCGCGCCGCCCTCGAGCGAGATCCCCTCGTCGATCACGTCGGCCATCGCGAGCCAGCGCGGCGGCTGGATCGGGGCGATGGCGGCCGACATGTGCAGGAGCCACGCATCCCACTGGCCGAGGTCATCGGGCGACGCGCCACGCGCGACAGCCTCGAGCGCAGGTGCGCGGCGCTTCGCGAGGGCACGCAAGGTGCCGTCGTCGAGGCGGGTCGTCGAGGCGATCGCAAAAAAGACGTCGTCGCAAAGGGTGCGAGCGGCGTTCACCAGGCAAACGTTCGGCGGAAGGGCAGCCACGGAACACGTTT
>JANMGF010001265.1:0-11653 GCA_031374535.1 Polyangium sp. (in: bacteria) | reverse complement strand
AGCGTCGTCGTCCCGACGTCGAGCGAGGTATAGCTGCCCGTCGCCCACGCAATCTGGTAGGAAGGAGCGTCCATCGGGATCTCCGTCGGATACACCGTGGTCATGCCCGCGGGCGCGCCCGTCACGGAGAGATCGAACCGCGTGCCGTCCGCGGGGTTGGAATGGCAAGGGAAAAGATTGCCGCAGAAGTAAGGCCACACGAGCGTCGAGCCCTTCGCCATCAGGCCCTCGAACTGCGCCTGCTCCGTGAAACCGTAATCGATGACGATCGCCACGGGCCCCTCGGACACGGGCACGCCGACGTCGAGCCTCCCCTGCGAGAGCGCCCATTTCAGCGGCCCCTCGGCGCGCTTGACATCCTTGATCTCGAGCCCCGCGGCCTCGAACGACGCGCCCGTGCCCTGGGATGCCCCGAGCTCGATCGTCGCGGTCGCCGTCCGCGTCGCGAGGTCCACCACGAGGGACGTCCGCAGAATGTCGCGGCCGAGATCCATCGTGGGCTCCGGCGTGACCTCGGCCGGGGTCCCCGTGCTCGACGTGCTGGTTTTTTCGTTCCCGTCCCCACCACAGTCGAGCCCCGCGAAGGCCGCGATCCCGATCCCGAGGAGCCTGCCGCGCTTACCGATCCGCATGTCCTGCCTCCGTGCGAGCCGACGATCATCCACGCCGCGGGGAGAACGGTCAAGCCGCACGAACCCCGGAATTTTCCGCTGTCACCTGCGAGCTGTCTTCCTTCAGAGTACCTCTTTACGACGGGCCTTGGCCCGTGCTCTACTTCGGCGCACGTCCCGGGGAGTGAGCGATGAGCGAGATCTTTACCTTCGTGTCCACGGCCTTTCCCCCGACCGCGCAGGTCACGGCCTTCGTCGGGCGGGAAGCCATTTCGCGGACCTACGAATTCGACATCGCGTTGAAGCTCACGGGCCTCGACGTCGATGTCGCCGCGGCCGTGGGGGCCCGCGGAACGCTGACCATCGATCGAGGGCTCGGCGCGCCGCCATTCGTCTTCCACGGCATCCTCTCGTCCGTGGAGCTCATCAACGATTTCGGCGCATACGGGCTCTACGTCGCGAAGCTCGTCCCGACGTACTGGCAACTCACGTTGACGCATCACAGCCGCATCTTCACGGACGCGAGCATCCCCGAGATCTTCGAGGCTCTCTTGAAGGAGGGCGGCCTCGGCGCCGACGATTACCGCCTCTCGCTCTGGAACGATTATTCCAAGCTCGAGCACGTCTGCCAGTATCGCGAGAGCAACTACGATTTCATCGCGCGGCTCGCCGAGCGCGAGGGCATCTACTTCTACTTCGAGCAGGGCGAAGGGCGCGAGGTCCTCGTTTTCACCGACACGCGCTCGGCGCACAAGAAGCTCGGGGCGAAGCCGGTGAAGTACTTCGCCGCGCCCCCCGGCGACGTCTCCGCGGGCGAGTCGCTCCGCTCGTTCCGGTGCCGCTCGAATGCGCTCCCCGGCCGCGTGAAGGTCGCGGATTACAACTACCTGAAGCCGAGCCTCGAGGTCACGGGCAGCGCCGATCTCTCGGGCAAGGGCGACATCGTCCTCTGGGGCGAGAACGTGAAGACGCCCGGCGAGAGCACGCGATACGCCTCGATCCGCGCCGAGGAGATCGCCGCGCGGCAGACGATCTACACGGGCATGGGCCCGCAGTTCTACCTCCGGCCGGGCTACACGTTTTTGCTCGAGGAGCACCCGCGTATCGTCTTCAACAGCGAATACCTCGTCACCGAGCTCGAGCACATCGGCAATCAATCGGCGAGCGCAGAGGATCTCGAGCTGCTCTTCGGCGTGCATCCGACGAAGGAAGTGTACCTCGCCACGGTGCACGCGATCCCGCACGCGACGCAGTATCGCGCCGAACGCAAGACGCGCTGGCCACGCGTCGACGGCATCGTCGACGGCGTCGTCGACGGCATGGCGGCGAGCCCGTATGCGCAGATCGACGGGCACGGCCGCTACAAGGTGAACGTCTTCTTCGACGAGGGCGACGCGATCGACGGCTCGCGCTCGACGTGGGTGCGTATGCTCCAGCCGCACAGCGGCGCCGTCGAGGGCCACCATTTCCCGCTGCGCAAGGGCACCGAGGTGCACCTCGTTTTCCTCGGCGGCGATCCGGATCGCCCCGTCATCGTGGGCGCCGCGCACAACGCCGAGACCCCGAGCGTCGTGACGCAGAGCAATTACACGAAAAACGTGATCCGGACGGGATCGAACAACTACATCGAGATGGAGGACTTGCTCGGCTCGACGCACGTGCACGTCTTCGCGCCGAAATTCAACTCGTCGCTCCACCTCGGCGCCGGCGGCTACAACTTCGATCTGCGCACCGACATGAACGGCCACATCTACACGGGGAACAACCTCGACGTGGATGTGATGGCGAACAAGACCGAGGACGTCTTCGGCACCATCACCGAGACGTACGTCGGCCCCTTCATGACGACGGTCACGAATCCCGTCACGCAGCAGTACAACGCGACGCTCCACGAGACGGTCGAGGGCGCGGTCACCGTTCGTTACAACAATTCGCTCGATCTCCAGGTCACGGCGAACACGACGCAGGTCTACATGAGCGTCGTCGATCTCAACGTGCAGGCCGCGAATACCGAGCGGTTCGACAGCACGTACGACGAGACGGTGACCGGAAAGATGACCGGCATCTACCTCGGGTCGCGCTCCGAGGAAGTGACGGGCGAGGACAAACTCCTCGTCACCGGCGTGCAGGACATCCACGTCACCGGGGACGCGACGGAGAAGATCGACGGCACCTACAACCTCACGGTGGTCGGCGATCTGACGACCTCGATCGCGGGCAACCAGACGATTTCGACCGCGGGCCCGGTCGAGTGGTTCAAGGCGGCCTCGTTCGACGGGTTCACCCACGGGGCCACGTTCTCGGGCCACCTCGGGTTCTCGCTCGGCTGGTTCGCCGGCGGCCAGATCTCGATCTTCGGCGGCGTCAAGATCGATATCACGGCGGCCATCGCGCTCGCGCTCACGCTCGGGCCCTCGATCAGCATCGCGCCCATTGGTATGGACATGAAGGCCACGAACCTGAACGCGCTTGGCCTCAAGCTGCAGGCGATCGGCAACAAGCTCGAAGCCAAGGGTCTGAGCCTCGGCGTCGCGGGCCTGCACGTCAACACCTGAATGGTTGGTTTCGAGCGAGAGCCCAGCGCATGAAGATCCTGAAGCCTCTAAGGCTCTCCTTCGTGCACCGCACCTTCGAGCACAAGCGGCGGTGCCTCTTCGTGCCCACGGTCATGGCGCTGTTCCCCTTCGATTCCCCGAAATCGATCGGGAGCGAGGTCGACCTCTGGAAGATGGCGGGCAAAGAGCTCGGCCGGTTTGGCGTGCTCGACCATTGCATGTGGAAGCCCCGGGGCGAGCTGCTCGTCACGGGCCATTGCCATCCGCCGGGCAAAAAAGAGGCGCCCTGGGCGCACGTGCGTGTCACGCTCGGCTCGATCGACAAGACGCTTTACATCATCGGCGACCGCACCTGGGGCCTCATGGGCCCGAGTGATCCGGTCCCGTTCACGCAGAAACCCATCGATTGGGCGCACGCGTTCGGTGGCGAGAAATACCCGCAAAATCCCCTGGGCAAGGGCCTTTCGCCGTACAAGACCGAGTCGGGCGCGCCGATGCACCCCTTGCCGAACATCGAGGATCCGCGGCACGTCGTCAAATCGAAGGCCGACCGCCCGGAGCCCGCGGGCCTCGGCCCCTTCGACCTCACCTGGCCCCATCATTTCGCGAAGATGGGGACGTACGACAAGAAATGGCTGGAGGAGCAGTTCCCCGGCTTCGCGCTCGACATCGATTTCGGGGTCTTCAACGTCGCGCCGCCCGATCAGCGCCTCGAAGGGTTTTTCCGCGGCGACGAGACGTTCCGCATCGAGAACATGCACGCCGAAAAGAGCGTGATTGAGTCGCGCCTGCCCTCGGTCCTCGGGCGCTGTTTCTTGCAGCTCTCGCCCGAAAAGGGGGACGATCTCGTCGAGGTCCCCTTGCACCTCGAGACCGTGCAGCTCTTCCCGCACCTCGAGCGGGGGATCCTGTTTTTCCGGGGCATTCACGAGATCGACGAGGCCGACGCCTCCGACGTACGCGTGGCGATGGCGGCGCTCGAGGATCTCGAAGGGGAGCCGAAGCCCCGCGCCCATTACGAAGAGGTCTTCGCGCAGCGAATGGATCGCAAGAACGCGCACCTCCACATGCTGCGCGACGGCGACCTCATGCCGAAGAGCTTGCCCGAGGCCCCGAAGCCCGTGCCGGTGGTTGGGGACGCGTACGACGAGGTCATCGGGCAGGAGCATCTCGCCCTGAAGAACGCGCGGCGAAAGGCCCAGATCGAGCTCGATCGAGGTCGCGACCGCGCGATCGCGATGGGCGCGGATCCGGCCACGGTGCCTCGACAAACGGTGCCGCCCGAGGAAGAGGTGCCGAGCCTCGACGAGCTGCCGGCCTATGTCGATCGGATGAACACCGAGGCCGACCGGCAGCAGGCCGAGGCCGAGAAGAAGCAGGCCGAGGCCGAGAAGAAGCTCCGCGCCATGTGCGCGTCGCAGGGCCTCGATTACGACGAGATCATCCGCAAGGCGCGGCGCGAGAAGACGGGGCCGCCGAAATTCAGCGCCGACAAGGAGATCGAGAAGCTCCGCGACATGGCCCAGCTCTCGGCGAACGCGGGCGTGCCGCTCCCGGGTGTCGCGGAAAAACTCGCCGATCCCGATCTCCTCGACAAACTCCGGAAGGCCGAGGAGCAGATCCACATGGCCTACCGGATCGCGGCGCACCACGCCGAGCCGCCGCCCGCGATGGAGGCCGAGGAGAGCGAAAGGGCGCGCGAGGACCTCCGGCGCGCTTGGGCGTCGGGCCAGAAGGTCTCGCGGCGGGATTTTTCGGGCGCCGATCTCTCGGGTATCGATCTTTCGGGTGCGGACCTCGAAGAAGTATACCTCGAAGGCGCGAACCTCGAAGGGGCGAACCTCACGGGCGCGAACCTCGATCGGGCCGTGCTCGCGCGGGCAAACCTGAAAAATACGAAGCTTTCGCTCGCCTCGCTCCGGGAAGCGAACCTCGGCCGGGCCGTGCTCGAAGGTGCCCATTTCGAGGGCGCGGATCTCTCCGGCGCGACCCTTCACGAGACCGACGCGGCGGGCGCGGTGCTGAAAGGCGTCTTGCTCGACGGCGCGCTCCTCATCGAGCTTCGCCTCGAAGGCGCGGATCTCTCGGGGGCGCGCGGCGAGAAGCTCTTTTTCGTCAAATCGAACCTGCGCGGCGTGAAGTGGCAGGGCGCGAAGCTCGGGAAATCGAGCTTCATCGAGTCGGATCTGACGGACGCCGATTTCACGGGGGCCGATCTCGCCGCGTGTACCTTCGTCGGCGTGACGGCGGACGGGGCGCGCTTCGACGGCGCATTGCTCGACAACCTGCGCGTGGTGCACGGCTCGACGATGGAGCGGGCGAGCTTCAAGGGGGCGAAATTGCCCGGCTCGAACCTGCGCGGGACGAAGTTGCAGAGCTCCGATTTCACGGACGCCACGATCTCGAAGAGTGACCTCTCCGAGGCCGATCTGCGCGGCGCGAGCCTCCAGCGTGCGATCGCGATCGATTCGCGGTTCGTCGGGACGGACCTCCGCAATGCGCGTTGCATCTCGGCGAACCTCATGCTCGGCATCATGCACAAGGCGCGCCTCGCGGGCGCCGATTTTACGGGAGCGAACCTCTTCGCCGCGGATCTGCTCCGCGCCGTCGGCGACGACGAGACGCGGTTCGATCGCGCGAACCTGAAGCGCGTCGTGCATCAGAGGTCGTCCCGATGAACCGAGAAGAGCTCGTCGAATTCGTGAAGAGCGGGGAGATCGTCTCGGAGATGGACCTCTCCGGGCTGGATCTCTCGGGCGCCGATCTTTCGGGCGGCATCTTCGAGAAGACGAACCTCTGCGGCGCGAATCTTTCGGGCGCGCGGTTCAAAGAGGCCGTGATCATCGGCTGCGATCTCTCGGAGACGAACCTCGAAGGGGCGAATCTTCACCACGTGTCCGTGATCGAGTCGTCTCTCCGCGGCGCGAACATGAAGAAGCTCTACGCGCCGATCGGGCGTTTCGTGGAGTCGAACCTCGCGGGCGTCGATCTTTCGGGGGCGAACCTTCTCACGGTTTTTTTCGTCGAGTGTGATCTCTCGGGCGCAACGCTGGCGGAGGCCACGCTCGATCGCGGCGCGCTCGTGGACGCGAAGGTCGACGGGCTCGATCTGCGCGGCGCCTTGATCAAGCTGACCGTGATCGCGAAGACCGATCTTCGGAGAGCCCTGCTTTCGAAGGCGACGCGTTTCGAGACGGCCGTGCTGCACGAATCGGTGCTCTCCGGGATGGATCTTTCGGGGATGGATCTCAATCTCACGCAGTTCGTGGACGCGGATCTCTCGGGCGCGGATCTATCGGGGGCAAACCTTGAGCAATGTAATTTCAAGGGCGCGGATCTCCGGGGCGCAAAGCTCGAGCGGGCGAGGGCGACGAAGGCGATGTTCGCCGCGGCAAAACTCGACGGGGCGATTTTTACGGGCGCCATTCTGCGGGAGACGCTTTTCGTGGAGGCGGTGGCCCCGGACGCGGATTTCACGAAGGCCGATCTCGAGCTCTCGGTGTGGGCTCGCGCCTCGTGCGTGGGGGCCCGATTCGGCGGCGCGGGGCTCACGTATGCGGATTTCTCGAATGCGGACATCTCGCGGGCTGATTTCTCGGGCGCGAACATGTTCCGGACGCGGCTCCACCGCGTGAAGGACGACGAGGCGACCTTCGGGCTCGCCCGCAGGGTTGCCCTCGGCGACGACGCAGAGCTCGCCGAGGCGGAAGGTTTTACGCCGGCCTCCTGATCGGGGCGGGCCAATCGAAGCGCGGGGCGTGGCAGAGAAGGCACGGAGAACGACATGAACGGCAATCTCGCGAGAAAACTCGATGAGCTCGAGGCATACCAGGTGATGGGCACGGTCGTGCACGCCGAGCCCGGGCTCTTCGTCGTCCGTACGGGCCGCGGCGACATGCGGGCGCGGCGCGCCACGAGTTGCCTCGTCGAGCCACGCGAGGGGGATTTCGTCCTCGTCGCCGGCGCCCCGAGCGGTGCGGCCTGGGTGCTCGCCGTGCTGGAGCGCGAAGCGGGCGCGGGCGCGTCCCTCGCGTGTGACGGAGACCTCGAGATCAAGGTGCCGGAGGGGCGCCTGCGTGTCGCCTCGAAGGAGGGGATCGATCTCGTCACGCAAAAAGAGGTCTCGGTCCTCGCCGAGGGCGTACGCGTGCACGCGGCCGCGGGGAGTGTGGTCCTCGATCGCCTGTCGTACATCGGCTCGCTCGTGCGGACCGAGATTGGCAAATGGCGCCACGAGGGCGGCATCGTCGAGCGGGTCGTCGAGCGCGTCAGCGAGCGCGTGAAGCGCTCGTTCCGCACGGTGGAGGAGGTCGATCAGGTCCGGGCCGAGCGGATCGATTATTCGGCCAAACAAGTCATGAGCTTGCGCGCGGAGAACGCCATTGTTTCGGCCGAGCAGCTCGTGAAGATGGACGGCGAGCAGATTCACCTCGGGTAGGCGGAGTCTCTGGCAGAAAGGAGGCGTCATGTTCGGGAATGCGCAAATGGGCGGGGTGAACATCGGATTTCCGGACGTGTGCCTCACGCCCATGCCGGTACCGGTGCCGATTCCGTATCCGAACATCTCTTTTGGTCCGCTCGGGTTTCCACCTTCGTTCAACGTCCTCTGGATGTGCACGCCGGCGCATCACCTCCTGACGACGCCGCTCATCTCGATCGGGGACACGACGGGCATCGCGATGGGTGTGTGTTCGGGCATGATCATGGCGCCGACGCGGCCGATCACCGGGGCTTTCACCGTGCTCGTCAATGGACTGCCCGCGACGCGCATGACGAGCTTCAACATCCAGAACAACACGAACTCCCCGGGCATGGCGCTCGTGCCCGCGCAGATCAAGGTGCTCTTGCTCGCGCCCTGAGGCCGGGGAGCTGTCACCACCCGGTTTGTCTTGGAGATACGCTCGTTTTGCCCATTTCCTTCGGCGGCCTTCGTCTGGGAGGCCGCGCCGGGGGTGCATTCGCTGACCGTCCTCGTCAAGGCGACGTTCCTGCTCGTCCATGGCGCGGAGGCCGCGGTCGCGCCGGCCCAGGAAGAGCCCTCGGGGGACGTCGCGTGGGAGAAGGATCCGGGCGCGTTTTTGCGATTCGCCACGGATTTCGCGCCGCTGAAACCTCGTACGGACGTGCTCGTCGTGGGGCACGCCCATGCGCCGGAAGGCGCGCCCGTCACCGAGGTCGCGTGCCGGATCGAAATGGGCGATTTCGTGAAGGTGATCCGCGTCGCCGGGGACCTTCGGCTCGGCCCTGTCGCGCCGTCACAGCCCCCGCGAAGGGCGCTCGTGAGCGACGAGGGGTATACGTGGGCGACGGCCGAACGAGGGGAAGGACGCGGCGCTGCGCCCGAGGGGTTTGATTTCACGTTTTTCCAGGCCGCCCCGCCCGATCAGCAGATCCCGCTGCTCCGCCCCGGCGCCACGCTCGTTCTCGAGCACCTGCATCCGACGGTTCCCCGGCTCGAAACGCGACTGCCCGCGGCGCGGCCCCAGGCATTTCGTATCGATCCCAGGACAGGCCGGGTGAGCGAGATCGCGCTTCGTTGCGATACCGTCACGATTGACGCGGATCGAGGGCGCGTGTCGCTCGTGTTCCGGGGCCTCACGGACGTCCCAACACCCGCGCCCACGGCCGTGGGCACGATCGTCGTGGCGAGTCACCCGCAAGGCTTGCGTGTCCGGCCTGCCGATATCGAAAAAGTCGTGCGGCAGGGGGGCTCGCTGGAGGACGTCGCGGGCGCGCCGGAGAAACATCCGCTCGAAATGCGTCACGATACCCGGCGGCTCGGGCAGGTCAGGTCTGGCGGGACAACCAGCGCCGGGGCGGCCCCCCCAACCTCCGCTTTGCCCTTCCGCCCCGCGTCGGGTTCCCCCGCGCCCGCGGCGCCTCCGCGCCCCGCCGCCTTGCCTTTTGGCAGCGGTACGCTGCTCGTGGGGGCATCTTCGAGTGTCGTTCGTCCGGCCACACCTTTCGAGCGCGCGCCTGCGCCGGTGGATCTCGACGAGGACGAGCCGGAGCCGCCGACCCCCGCCCGCGTCTCCGTGCCGCCGGCTTCGAGCCGGGTCCTGCCTTTTCAGGAGGCGTCGCCGCGCCCGCCGCAGCCGGAGGAGACGCCGCGGGTGGCTCCTGGCACGGGATTACCCTTCGTTTCCGCGGGCGTCGCCGCGCCAGCGCCAGCGCCTGCACCCGCGAGCGAGGCGCCCATTCCTTTTGCGCCGATGGACGCGGTTCGGCCTGCGCTCGTCACGGCGCCGATGCTTCCTTCGCCCGAGACGGTGGAGGCGCCCGAATCAGGGCCGCCGGCCTTGCCGGAGGCTGCATTGCGGTTGCCGCTCCCGCTCGAACGGTATTCCTCGATCGCCGCGGAGATCGCCGGGCCTACGGTAGACGTGGGGATGACCCTGCGCCGGCACGGGCTCGACGAGGAGAAATGGGCGAGCATCGAGGCCGAAAGCACGGCGGTGATCGCGGAGGATGCCGTGCGGGGGGAGGGGAGGCTGCTCGAGGCATTCGATCGCCTTTACGTCGCTCGTATGGTCGCGCTCGGGCGAGCCGTCGACGCGCAGGGGCATGCGCGTCTTTCGGTCGCGACGGCCCATGGCAAACTCTCGCGGTGCCTCGATACGCTTGGCCTCGGTCGGGCCGATCTTTTGCCGCTCCGGCGCTCGCTCGCGCGGAGGATGACGAAGGATCCGGCCTACGCCGCCGAGCTTCGCGCCGCGCTGGAGGCCGAACGCGTGGCCTCGCCTCCGCCCGAGGTGGGGCTCTTGCGGCCGCCGAGGCGGGAGCGGGCTCCCAGGACAAACGGGTCGTGAGTGACGCGTCTCCGCTCCGTTTCAAGGCCTGCAGCTCGTCAGCGTGTCTTGGGAGTCTTCGTGAGGTCGAGCCGGCTGCGCACGATCCGCGGGGGCGTCGCGTCCACGTCGAGCCGTGAGAGGATGAGGTTTCGCAGGGACGGCCTCGCCGTGCGCGCGGAGAGGAGTTTCGCGAGGAAGTCGCGCAGCGTGGATTTCGCGCCGAGATCCATGGCCTCGACAGACTTCCAGGCCGTCGCCGCGCCCTTCGCGCAAGGCTCCTTCGCGCCCCCGGAGTCCGGCTCGCAGACGAGAACCACGCAGTGCTGCGCGAGCCCGAGGCACGTCCGGTGGATCGCGGCGTCGTCGGTCGTTTCGCCGTTCGGAAGGAGGAGCGGAATGCCGGTCTTCGCGTCGATCTTGCTGCCCGAGGAAAAGACGAGACCGATGGGGTTGTTCGTGGTGTGGCTCTCGATCCAGGCGAAAGGATCGTTTTCGGTGGACGCCGTTTTCGTGGACGCGGAAGAGACGCTGAGGAGCGCGGGGCTCGAGAGGACCGTACGCCCACGAAGGACCTCGGCCGGATCACTCTTTTTGCGGGTATTCCGCGGCGGGGCCGGGATATGTACGCCGCCGAGCACGGCCGGCCCTTCCTCGTCGCCGTGATCGTCGCCGTCGTCGCTCGGACCCACGTTCGACAGGACTTCCAGCGTGACGTCGACGCCGAGATCGGCGAGGTCGTCCGCGTGGCTCTCGGCCTTCGCGCCGGCGCTCATGGCCTCTTCGACGAGGCCGCCGCCGACCTCGGGCTTCGGGCCGGGCAGGGGAAGCGGACCCCGCGCGCCGGCCCGCATGCCGTCGTCGGCGAGCGAGCCGGCGCGACCGAGGCCTCGCGCGGCATCGTCGCTGAGGGACGCGCCCTTGGCCCCGATCCGCGCGCAATCGTCCCCGCCCTTCGCGATGAGCATTCCGATCGCCGCGATGGCCGCCGCGAAGGGGCCCAGCTTCTTGCCGCTGCCCTCGTTGCCGTTGCCCTCGTCCTGTTCACTCACGGAGACCTCCGAGCCATGAGCCGGGCCACGAGAATACCGGGACGCCTGGCCGAGGCAATCCCCGCAGGCGAGATCCTTGCAAACGCGGACGTTCTGACTACCCTCCGCCGCCACCATGGCCGTCATCACCGTCCTCGGCGCCGGCATGATGGGCAGCGCGTTCTGCGTGCCGCTCGTCGATCGCGGGCACGACGTGCGTCTCGTGGGTACCCCCAAAGACGACGCGATCATCGCAAACCTGCGGGCGCGGGGGTCCCACCCGACGCTGAAGCTCGATCTGCCCCCGACCATCCAGCCGTTTTTCGCGACCGAGCTCGAGGAGGCGACCCGCGGCGCGGATATCCTCGCGTTCGGCGTGAGCTCGGCGGGCATTCGATGGGCCACGGAGGCGATCGCGCCGTATACGCGGGCGGGCGTGCCGCTCGTGATGATCTCGAAGGGGCTCGAGCTCGACGGCGAGGGCGGGGGCCGGCTCCTGGTGCTGCCGGACGTCGTACAGAAAGGTTTGCCCGAGGAAGCGCGCGCGGGGGTTTTTCCTGCGGCCATTGCGGGGCCGTGTATCGCCGGGGAGCTTGCCCGGCGGGTGCCGACGTCGGTGGTCGTGACCGGAAGGGACGGGGCGACGCTCGAGAAGCTCGCCGCCGCGC
>JANMGF010001255.1:0-9209 GCA_031374535.1 Polyangium sp. (in: bacteria) | reverse complement strand
TGGGTCAACCGCACCACGGCGGCGACCCTCGGAGGCGTGAACTACCCGGTCGGGATCGGAGGCCGCTGCAACAACTGGACGTACGAGACCGGCCATATCGACGATGGCGAGTTCGTCACGCTCGGCAACGCGGGCGGGCTCTCGGGCACGTTCGAGCTCGATTCGAATCCGGGTTACAGCGGCGATCCGGCCGACGGCTTCGCGCAGCCTGGCCTCGATTGCGGCGGCGTGATGCGGTACATCCCGTGCTGCTTCCCCGTCTGCCAGAGCCCCTGATGTTGCGCCGGGTATGAACGTCTGGCGCCGGATCGGACCCGTTTTGGTTTTCGCCCCGGCGGTTGGCCTCATGGTCGCCGCCGGCGGCGAGGCGCCGATCCCCTGGCCTCAAGGCGACGCGCCCTCGGCGGTCGAGCTCGGGGAGCTCGTGGGTGCAGCGGTCGAGCTTGCCGATCGCGAGCGGATCGAGGAGTACCTCGAGGCCGCCGAGAAAGGTGAAGATCGCGAGCACATCTTCGCCCTGCAACCCACGATCGACACGGGCGCCTACGATCTCGACCGGCTCTTTCAGTTCGGCGATTCCTTCTTTGGCCACGAGTTCCGCGGCGATGACGGCTACGGCGACGGACCTCTGCCCGGCCTGCGGCGCGTGCACACCGGCGTGCGCGGCGGGCTCGATACGTACTCCTGCGCCGGTTGTCATTCGGTCGGCGGACCCAACGGCGCAGGCGCGGCGACGCAAAACGCGCTCCTCCTCGGCGACGGCGACCGCGCCTCGACGGCCAACGTGCGGAACTCCCCGCATGTGCTGGGCGTCGGGTTCGTCCAGGCGCTCGCGTCGGAGATGTCCTTCGCGCTCGCAAAGGCGCGTGACGGGGCGCTCGCAGAGGCCACGAAAGAGGGAGCCGCCGTCACCGTGGAGATCGCGGCGAAAGGCGTATCGTTCGGGAGCTTGACCGCGTTTCCCGATGGTTCCCTCGACACGTCTCTGGTCTCCGGCGTGGACCCCGACCTCGTGGTCAAACCCTTCGGCTGGAAGGGCGACGTGGCGCGGCTCCGGCGTTTCGCGGAGGACGCGGCGCGTATCCACTTCGGCATTCAGTCGCACGTGCTCGCGCTCGGCTGGCAAACCGAGCCCGACGTGCCGCGCCTCGGCGCCGGGCCGAACTGGTGGGATCCCGATAACGACGGCAAGCAACGCGAGATCGAGGAGGGCACCGTCACGACGTCCGCGATCTACATGGCCATGCTCGAGACGCCGGTGATCCTGCCCCCGCACGATCCGGGGCTGCGCGCGCGCTGGTCTTCGGGCATGGCCGTCTTCGAGGCGGTGGGCTGCGCGAGCTGTCATCGGCCGGTTTTGCCGCTCGACGACGTCCGCTGGAACGAGTGGCCCGACACGACCGGCGGCCCGGCCATCGAGATCAACCTCATCCGCGACGGCGACCAGCCGCGCGGCACGAGCCTGGTGAAGCTTTACAGCGATCTCAAGCGCCACGACATGGGCGAGGGCCTCGCCGACCCGCACGACGGCGACAAACCCCTCCCACGCAGCGTTTTCCTCACGCGGTCGCTCTGGGGGCTCGCAGAGACGGCGCCTTATCTGCACGACGGCCGCGCCGCCACGATCCCCGAGGCCATCGAGGCCCACGGCGGCGAAGCCGAGGCCACGCGTGACGCCTTCCGCGCGCTCGATCCCGAGGCCCGGAAAGACCTCCACGTCTTCTTGCTCTCGCTCACGCGAAAGCCGAAGGTCCACGTGCCGCAATGAGCCGCAGGGGGAGCTCGACCATCGGCGGTGTCCTCGTCCTCGCTCTCGCGACGACTGCGCTCGCGGCGTGTTCCCTCGAGCCTTCGCCCGTGCCGTTCGCGCAGAAGGGCACGGCGCGAGCGCTCGGGTTCTTTACGACAAACCTCGAGCCGGACCTCGAAAAACAGGCGTACGAGGCCCTCGCGCGGGATGCGCGGTGGCGCGAGCATCGCTTCCTCGACGCCACCGATCCGGGGCACCTCGCGCGCGCGCTTCGTGTGGAGCAAGGTGATCTCGAGGCGGGCGTGTTCACGGCCGAGGACATGTTCCAGCTCGGCGCGCAGCTCTTCCACGCGACGTTCACGCCCGAGATGGGGTACGGCGCGAAGGATCTTCCCCACGTCGCGCGTTTCCACACGGGGCGCCGCGGCGGACCGGACGCCATGCGGTGCGCCTCGTGCCACTGGCGCGGCGGACCCGGCGGCGCAGGCGACGCCGCGGACAACGCGTACCTCGCGGGAGACGGCGATCGCCAGTCGAGCACCCTCCAGCGCAATCCTCCCTCGCTCGCCGGCGCCGGCCTCGTCGAGCTCGTCGCCCGTGAGATGAGCGCCGAGCTCGCCAGGGCCCGCGACAAACTCCTCACGCAAGCGAAGGCCGAGGGCAAACCTCTGCGCGTCTCGATCGCTGCCAAGGGTGTCGTCTTCGGCGAGCTCGAAGCCCGGCCCGACGGCGGCCTCGATGGCACCGGCCTCGCGGGCGTCGACACCGATCTCGTGGTCAAACCTTTCGGCTGGAAGGGGCATTTTGCCTCGCTCCGCGACGTCGTCGAGGACGAGCTGCTCGTGCATCACGGCATGCAATCGACGTGGCTCGTGAAGACGGCGCCGCCCGAGCGGATCGGACCGTTTGGCGGGACCGACCCGGATGGCGACGGCGTTCTCGAGGAGATCACCGAGGGCCAGGTCACGGCGCTCGCGGTTTTCCTGGCGATGCAGGAGGTTCCCCTCTCGGAGCCCCCGGCCGACCAGGATCAGATCGTACGGTTCGGCGCGGGCGAGGCGCGTTTTACGGCCCTCGGTTGCGCGAGTTGCCACGTCCCGTCCCTCTCGCTCGACGACACGCGTTACATGCTCCCGAGCCGCGAGGGTGGCCCCTCCGTCGCCGTCGATCTCGCGCGCGACGCGGCGGCCCCGCGTATCGCGCCGCCCTTCGATGGAGGCCCGATCCGGGTCTACCTCTACAGCGATCTGAAGCGACACGACATGGGGCCCGGGCTCGCGGAACCGAAGGCCGATCGGGCGGTTCGTCCGGGCGTCTTCCTGACGCGGCCGCTCTGGGGACTCGCGCGGAGCCGACCGTATTTGCACGACGCCTCCGCGCCCACGATCGAGGCCGCGATCCTGCGCCATGGCGGCGAGGCAGAGGCCGCGCGTGATGCGTTCGCCGCCTTGACCGAAAAGGAGCGCGGCGAGCTCCGCTTGTTCCTCACGTCGCTCACCCGGGCGCGCAGGCTGGTGGTGCCGTGAACCGCCGGTCCTCCGCCGCACGGAGCTTCGGCCTCGTGGCGCTCGCCGTGGGCCTCGGCGTCCTCGGCTGTGGAGGCGGCGAGGCCTCGTGTGACGATCCGATCACCTGCACCTGCGGCCCCACGCGCGCCTTGCCCGAGGGCGGCTGCTGCCCGGCATGGAGCGTGGTCGACGCGGGGGGCGTTTGTCGCGCGCGTTCCTGGACCTTCCCCGCGCCTTCGCAGGTCCTCGGCGACGGACCGGCGCGCCGCGTGTCCGTTTCTCTCGACGGACGTGGGCGCGCGATCCTCGTATGGGATGAAGTCGGCGCGCAGCCTGGATCCGATCGGATCGTCGTCGCCGAGGAGACGAACGACGGGGTTTCGCTCCGCCACCCGAGCCTCGCGCTCCCGGGGTTTGGCGCCTGGGGCGCGGTCGTCGCGGGCGAGGCGGGCGACGCGGTCGTCTCGTGGCGGCAATCGCTCGATGGAAGCCTCGGCGACATCCACCGGAGCGAACGTTCGATCGACGGGACGTGGATCGATCCGATGAAGGCCGAGGATCGCGTCTCGTTCGCGGAGAAGGCGTACGAGCCGCAGCTCGTCACGCGGCCCTCGGGTGAGATCATCCAGGTCTGGAACCAGTGGTACGACGACCAGCATTACGGCGTCGCGGTCGCGCGACGGAGCGGGCCGAGCGCCGCGTGGGAAGGGCCTTCGGGCGAGAACGACGTGCTCTCACCGCCCTCGTTTTTCTCGAACGGCCCCCTCATCGCGCTGAACACGCGCGGCGACGCGCTCGTGTCGTGGTACCAGTCGGCGGGCGGCGAGCTCCTCGCGTTCACGAGCGAACGCGTGGGCGCGGACGGCACGTTTTCCCGCCCCGGCGTCGAGGATTCCCTCTCGCCCCCGGGCGCGCCGGTCGACAGCGCGAACCCGAAGCCCGCGGTCGCCGAGGATGGGCGAGCGGCCCTTGCCTGGACCCAGGAGACGGAAGGTGGACCCACGGTGTACCTGGCCTCGCGCGGGGCCGATGGAACGTGGGATCGACCGGACGGCCTCGACGATTCGCTCTGCGCGCGGAAAAACGGCCGCTCCTGCCGCGACGTCCGCGCGGCGTTCGATTCACGCGGCCATCTCTACGTCGTCTGGTCGCAGGACGACGGCGCCGGGCCCGCCGTGCGCCTCGCCCAGCGCGCGCCCGACGGCACGTGGGTTCACCCGGGCGAAAGGCCGCTCGTGCTCTCGACGGAAGGCGCGGCCGAGGCTCTCCTGCCGGTGCTCGCCGTGGGCCGCGACGGCGGCGTGATCGTCGCGTGGAGCGAGCGGGTGGGCGATCGCTTCCGGGTCGCCGCGCGTCGCGGCAGCGCGGCAGGTTTCGGGTGGATCGAGGTGCTCTCCCCGACCAACGACCATGCTTTCGCGCCGTTCTTGGCCATCGGGGGCCCGGCCGATCGTGCCGTGGTCGCGTGGATCCATGGCGAGCCGAGCGTCGGTCGCGTCATGCGCGCGACGCTCGACTGAGCCCGCCCCTCGGCATCGTCAGGGCTGCGCCTCGGCCCCCGTGCCGATCGCGTCCGATACGTCGCGCCCTCCGAACACGATGACCCGCGTGGAGGTCCACACCGCCGTGGCGTCGCGCCGCGAGGTCAACGCCGAGACCTCGGGGATCGTCTCCCAGGTCCCGCCGTTCATGCCCGGCGTGTAGCGACCGCCGTCGCCCAGGCTCGCGGTGCAGAGCAGATCCGAGCAGCCTCCCCAGACGATCATGGACGACCCCGCCCACACGGCGACGTGCGAGCGCCTCTCGGTCGGCGCATTTTGCGTGGTCATGGGCGTCCACGTGCCCTGGGCGCCGTTCTTCGGGGCGAAGATTGCGCCGGTGTTCAGATAAGGGCCGCCGTTCCAGCCGCCCCATACGAGGATCTCCGCGCCCGTCCAGACGGCCGTGTGGGATTCGCGGAACGAGGCCGCGTTCGTCGTCGAGGTCTTCCCCGTCCACGTGTTGCCGACCGGGTCGTACATCGCGCCGTCGCCGAACCAATCGAAGAAGTCCATCCCTCCCCAGACGACCATCCGATCGCCGGTCCAGGTCGCGGAGTGCTGCGTGCGCGGGATCGGGGCGCCGTTCGTGGTCGTGGGCAACCAGCTGTTCGTGGCGACGTCGTAACGGCCGCCGGAGAGCAGGGGCGTGTTGTTCCCCGAGGTGCCTCCCCAGACGACCATGGACGAGCCGGTCCAGACCGCGCTGTGCCGGATGCGCGCTCCCGGCTCCGACGCCGTGCTCATCGCTGTCCAGCTGTCGTTGCCCGGGTCGTAGATCGCGCCTGCGCCGGCGAGCCCGTTCGTCGAATACCCGCCCCACACGATCATCCGATCGCCCGTCCACACCGCCGTGTGCCCGAAGCGCGGAGAGGGGGCGTTCGTCGTGCTCATCGCCGACCACGTCCGCGTGACGGGATCGTAAAGCGCGCCGTCGCCGAGCAGCGGATCGGGGCCGGTGCGCTCGCCGCCCCAGATGATCATCCTCGATCCGGTCCAGATCGCGGTGTGGTTGAAGCGAGGCGAAGGAGCGTTCTCCGAGGGCAGCGGGACCCACGAGAGGCAGCCGCCGCCGAGGGCCGTATGCGTCACGGCGCCCGTCGCGGGATCGCAGGTATCGGTCGTGCAGATGTCGCCGTCGTCCGTGGAGACGGGCGTCGGGATACACGCGCCGGCCGCGTCGCACGCGGACGTCTCGACGCATGGCGCAGGGGACCCGCAGGCCGCGCCCACGGCGAGTGGCGTGGCCACGCAGGCTCCCGCGACGCAAGCGTCCTCCGTGCAGGGAAGGCCGTCGTCGCAGGCGGCGTCGGAGGTGCAGCCCGCGTCGACGCCGCTGTCGGTCCCGCCGCCGCCTGCGTCTGGCGTGGACGTCTCGTCGGGGATGCGATCGTAATCGATCTCGGCGATGAGCAAGCAGCTCGTGACCGACGACGCGGCGAGCGCAGCGAGGAGCGTGCTCGCGAGGGCGAGCGACGCGCGGCGGGGAGGCATGCCCTTTCGCTACCAAGGAAGAAGCCGAGCATCAAGAACTCCTTCCCATGGAGGGAAGAGGGGCGCATAATCCCGGGTGCCGATCTCGGCTCACCTCGTTCGCGAGGCGAAGCGAAGCAGAGGCGCGCCACGCGATGCAGCAAAGAGGCGCGCACTCTTTGGTTTCTCGGGCCCTCCCAGGGTGGATACGCATCGATCCACCTGGATCACCCACGATCCTTGTTATGGCAGTGAAAACTTCTGGTGAAATCGAATCCCGGGTCCGCTCCATTCTGGGGGTGGTTCTGTCGCTTGGCGTCATGACGTCCGCGATCGGCGCGTGTTCGGACACCTCCGGCGGGGGCTCCTCGGACAACGGGAGCGGGTCGGGCGCGGGGGGGTCGGGCGGCATGGGCGGGGGAGCGCCTGCGGGGCCGACGGCGTACGACCTCTTCCTGGAGATCGAGCCGTCCCTCGTCCAGAACTGCAACATTTGCCACAAGAAAGGCGGATCGGCGCCTGCGCCCTTCCTCACGGGGACGACGCCCGAGGAGCGGTACCAGTCGATCACGGTCTGGCCGGGCATCGTGGTCTCGGCGCCCGAGCAGAGCTTGCTCCTGACGCACCCGGCCTCGCCGAACCACGGGGGCGGCGAGGCGCCGTCGATCCCGGACGCCACGAAGCCCGGGGTCCTCTCGTGGCTCACGGCCGAGAGCGCGGACCTGCCGGAGAACGGCGGCGAGATCGGCCCGGCCGTGCGCCCCTTCAGGCCCATGCTCGGCGGCGCGTTGAACACCGTGTACCTCGACGCGCTCGGGCCTGAATTCGAGTACATGTCGATTGCATTTTTCGCCGAGGCGATCGGCGGCCCGAGCGACGCGCCTACGATGCTCCGGCTGACGAACATCACGGCCCACCCCGTGGTCGGCAAGCCGCTCCACGTCGTGCATCCGGTTTTCACCGTGTACGTACCGGGAGAGCCCGGGGATCCGGATCCTGTCGACAGCTTCTCGAACCTCGATCAGACGTTCACGCTCGGCGCCGACAACACGGTGGGCACCGGCGAGCTCGTCCTGACGAACTGGCAGAAGGGCGCCTACCTCGGGCTCGCGTTCGAGCTCATCGAGGTGTACGGCGGCAACGCGGGCGAGGGGACGGGCTGCAAGGACCTCGTGAACTTCCAGCAGAACGTCGTGCCGGCCATGCAGACGTGCATGATGAAATGCCACGGCGGGACAAACCCGCAGGCCAAGGGCACGATGGACCTCTCCGAGCTCAACGCGATGATGCCGACCGCGGCCTGCCAGGAGGTGCGCGCGCGCATCAAGCCGGGCGATCCCGCGACGAGCCAGATTCTGCAGGTGACCGACCCGATCCTGTCGATCGTGCACATGTACAAATTCGACGGTGATACCAACGCATACAACGCTTTCAAGACCAAGGTGGAGCCTTGGATCATGGCGGAGCAATGATGATGAAATGGGGCAAGAGAGCGTGGACGGGGACCGCGCTGATGGGCCTTTCTTTGGTCCTTTCAGCGTGTAACCCCGACGATCCCAACCAGCTCCTCGGCGGGCCGCCTGCCACCGGAGGCAAGCCTTGCCCGCCGGAGGCGTCGGGCCCGGGAGGCTCGACCACCGCGTCGACCGGCGGCAATGGCGGCAACGGCGGCGATCCGACGACGACCGGCGGGATGACGACCGGCGGCGACCCGAACGCGCCGAAGACGGTGCTCGACGAGCGCGTCGTCGCCTACAGCGAGGCGCTGCGCACCGCGAGCTTGAAGCTCGTGGGCAAGCTGCCGAAGAACGACGAAATCGAGGGCATTCGAAGCTCCGCGACCCCGAAGCAGGTCTACGAGACGTTCGTCGATCAGTACATGGCTTCGCCGCGCTTCGCCGCGGCGATGATCGATTTCTGGAAGAACACGCTCCGCTCGGGCGCCATGGCCGCGAACGAGGCGCCGAACCGCGACAGCGCGCCGCAGTTCGCCGCGAAGATCACCGTCGAGGGCGGCGATTACCGCCAGCTCTTCACCGCGACGAGCGGCACCTGCCCGTCGTTCGATCCGGCCTTAGGCACGTTCACCGCCGGCGATTGCCCGAACGGTCCTGCGGCTGCGCCTGCGGCCGGCGTCCTCACCGACGCGGGCCTCATGGCGCAATACGCGAGCGCCCTCGCGTTCCGCCGCCTCCGGTTCTTCCAGGAGACGTTCTCCTGCCGCAAGATGCCCGCGGAGTACAAGGCGGATCCGGAGCCGAAGGGCGACGGGTTTTACACCTCGCCGTGGCCGTTCGAATCGATCGCCGGCGCCGCGAACGGCGGGCGCGTCGACTTCCTCGATTTCTCATCGACGATTTGCGCCAATTGCCACGGGACCATGAACCATCGGGCGCCGCTCTTCGCGGCCTACAACGACGCCGGCATGTATGTCGAGCCGGTCCTTCTCCCGGATGGCATCCTCGAGTACGCGGCCACCGTGCCGATCGACGGCGATCCGAAGGTGAAAATGAGCGACTACCTGCCCGTCGGCCAGGTGCCGGGCTTCAAGTTCGGCGCGAACGCGTCGACGCTCCTCGAGTTCGGCCAGCGGATGGCCGAGGACGACGAGGTCGCGCGCTGCGCGGTCGTGCGCGTCTGGAACTTCGCGATGTCGAAGGGCGACGCGGTCTACGATCTGGCCGACGTACCCGACAGCGTGATCGGCCCGCTCGTCACGCAATTCAAGACCAACTACAACCTGCGCGAGATCGTCCGCGCTGCCTTCGTCCACGACGACTTCGTGAGGTACTAATCATGGCGAGGAGCTTCCTCGGCTGGGCGCTGCCCGGCCTGTTCTTCACGGTCGGCTTCGGCTTCGCGGCTTGCCTCGGCAGCGCGGATCCGATGGGCGAGGACTGCGTGCCGAACGCGTCGGGATCCGGCGGCACGGGCGGCACG
>JANMGF010001237.1:0-1079 GCA_031374535.1 Polyangium sp. (in: bacteria) | reverse complement strand
GGCGTCGTGAACCTGATCCCCGTCCTGCCCCTCGACGGCGGACACGTGCTCGAGCAAGCGCTGGGTCCGAAGCGCGCTCGTCTCACCGCGGGCATCTCCATGGTCGTCGCGATCGCGGTCGCGATCTGGTCGCTCCGCGTGCAGTGGCTCTGGACGGCGATGATCTTCGGCATGAGCGCCTTCCAGAGCATGCGCCGCCTGCAGACGCTCGCGCCGGGCACGGATGAAGGCGACGTGCGACCGCGCCCGCCCGCGCCGGACGTGGAGCCGCCTCTCTCGGGCGAAGAGCTCTCGATCTTGCTACGCGCGCGGCAGGCTGTCGCGGACGAGGATCTCGGACGCGCGAAGAGCCTCGTGCAGGATCTGTTCACGCGTGAAGAGCGCAAGGGCGAGCCGCTGCCGCCGCGCGCGCGTCGCGAGGGGATCGAGGTGCTCGGCTGGATCGCGCTCGTCTCGGGTCACGTCGATGAGGCAACGCAACGTATCGCCGAGGCGCGCAAGCTCGGCGACGTCGATGCGGCGCTCGTCGGCGCAACGCATTTTGCGAAACGCGAGCTCGGCGCGGCGCGGCGCGTGCTCGAGGCGGCGCGCGCGGCACGCGACGACCGCAAGGAGATCGTCGGCCCGCTCGTGCAAATCCTCATCGAGCAGGGCGAGGTCGCGCGAGCTTCGGCGATCGCCTGCGACATCGTCGACTCACTCAGCGAGGAGGACGCGCGCAAGATGGCGAAGCTCGCGTTCGACGGTCGCGCGTTCGACTGGTCGGCGAGGCTGTACGAGGCCGTCTTCGATCGGCAAAAGAGCGCCGAGGACGCCTACGAAGCGGCACGCGCGCATGCGCAGGACGGGGCGTACGAACGCGCGCTCGACCTCTTGCGCAAGGCCGTCGAGGCCGGCTTCAGCGACCGAGGCCGCGTATGGTCGGACAACGCGCTCGAGGCGCTCCGCACGCGCAGTGGTCTCGACGCCGTGGTCCCGCGCCCCTGAGAGGGTGCTGCCGAAGTGCCGCGCCCGGGGTTTCACCCCGGACCCCACCAGGGGTTGTCCACCCCTGGACCCGGACCAGGCACGGCCTGGAC
>JANMGF010001233.1:0-5034 GCA_031374535.1 Polyangium sp. (in: bacteria) | reverse complement strand
GTCGGAGGCACGGGCGCGGGCGCGGAGCTCGTCGAAGGGGAGGTCCGGGAAGGTGGCGGTGACCGGGCCAATGGAGACGACGTGGGCAAAGATGTCGACGTGAAGGAGGGAGAGGAGCTTGCGGCAGACAGCGCCAACGGCGACGCGGGAGGCGGTCTCGCGGGCGCTGGCTCGCTCGAGGATGTCGCGGAGGTCCTTGCGGTCGTACTTGAGGCCGCCGGCGAGGTCGGCATGGCCAGGGCGAGGGCGGGTGAGGGGGTCGGGGGGCGAAGGGAAGGGGGCCGGGCCCATGCGGCCCGACCAGTTGGCGTGGTCGCGGTTGTCGATACGAAGGGCGATGGGGCCGCCAAGGGTCTCGCCGCCACGGACGCCACCGATGAGGTCGGCTCGGTCGGTCTCGATTTTCATGCGGCCGCCCCGGCCATACCCACGCTGGCGTCGGCCAAGGTCGTGGTCGACGTCCTCCGCGAGAAGGGGCATGCCCGCCGGGATGCCCTCGACGATGGCCACGAGAGATGGGCCGTGAGATTCACCCGCCGTCATCCAACGAAGTCGCGCCATGCCTCCACGCTAGCCCACGAAGGCAGGTCCCAAAAGGATCGGGCGAAAGATCGAATTCAGGAACCGTATGGACGGCTCGGTTTGCGCTAGGATGCGCCGTACTGCGCGATGTCCAAAGCAACGAACCAGATCCCCGGAGAATGGTCGCGGCTCGAGATGAGCGAGCGCTCCGGCGCCGTGCGTTTTTCGGTGCACGTGCGCCCAAGCTCGTCCCGGTGTTCGATCCTCGGGGTGCGCGAGGGCGCGCTGGACGTCGCCCTGACCGCGCCTCCCGCCGAAGGCGCCGCCAACGAGGAGCTCCGCAAGCTGCTCGCGCGCGTGCTCGAGGTGCGGCGCGCCGATGTCAACATCATCGTCGGCACGAGCAGCCGCAGCAAGCTGCTGGAGATCAACGGCACGAGCGAGACCACGGTCCGCACGCTCTTCAGCCAGGCAAAGCGATGAGCCAGCGCGGCGCACGCCCGTTCGAGAAGTGGGAAGGGCTCGGCAACGACTTCGTGGTGGTCGAGGTCGCGTCGGAAGGGTCGTTCACGCCCGAACACGCCCGCGCGCTCTGCGACCGGCACCGAGGGATCGGGGCCGATGGGGTGCTCCTCGTGGTCGAGAGCGCGACAGGGCCAAGGATGGTCGTGCTGAACGCCGACGGGTCGCGGCCGGAGATGTGCGGGAACGGGCTCCGTTGTGTGGCCGGGTTCCTGGCGGAGAAAAGCGGGGCCGAGGGGCTGTCGATGGTCATCGCGACGGACGCCGGGGACAAGCCGTGTGCGATCGAGCGGCGCGGGCCGGGGCTCTACGACGTGACGGTGGACATGGGGCACGCGACGATGGGGCCCGAGCTCGAGGTGGAGGCCGGGGGCAGGAAACACGGGTTCACCACGGTCGATGTGGGTAATCCGCACGCGATCACCTTCGAGGTGTATGGCGAGGAGGAGATCGATCGGGTCGGGCCGACGGTGGCGACGGCGCCGGCCGGCGGGATCAACGTGGAGTTCTGCCGGGTGCTGGAGCACGGGGCGCGGACCAGGATCGCGGTGACGGTGTGGGAGCGGGGCGTGGGGCGAACGCTGGCTTGTGGGACCGGGGCCTGTGCGGTGGCTGCCGCGGCTTGGGAGGGAGGTCGGGCGCCGCGGGGAGAGCCGATCGAGGTGCTCTTGCCAGGCGGTCCGCTGGAGATCACCGTGGACGAGGGCCGAGCCCTGCGGATGAAGGGGCCGGCGCGGCGGGTGTTCCGGGGGACGTGGGAGGGGGAGATGGTTTCATGATGAACTCGATGCCGCCGATCCCCGCGTCCCGCCGCCGGCCGCTCGATCGGGGCGGCGCACCCTCGCTCACCGTGCTGTGTATCGCGCAGGACAACGACGTGCGGGAGCTCGTGCCCCGCGTGCTCCGGTTCGACCGCGTGCTCATGACGGCCGACTTTTCGGAGGCGTTCACGCTGGCCACCGCCGAGGTGCCGGACATCGCGTTCGTGGAGCTCGGGATCGGCGACGGGGCCGGGCTGAGCCTCGTCCACCACCTGAAGGCACTCGTGCCCGACATCAACGTGGTCACGCTGGCCACGAAAAAGAACCTCGACGCGGCGGCGAGTGCGCTCTCGCTCGGGGCGACGGGCCTGCTGCTCATGCCGCTCTCCGGGGACGACCTCCTGAGCTCGGTCTGGGGCATCAAGCAAAGGCTCGTCGAGCGCGCCGAGCGCGACCGCCTGGAGCGCGCCGCCGCCGTGAGCGCCCGCGCGACCGGATGGATCGCCCGGATCGCCGAGATCGCCGAGGCCCAGGACCGAACGAGCGCAGCCCGCGAGCTGGTCGAGATCCTCGTCGAGGTGACAGGCGCACGGGGCGCCGTGGTGTACCTGGCCGGCGACGCGCCGCACGAGTTGCTGCTCGGCGCGACGAGCCCCGGTCTTTCGAGCGCGCCCAAGTCCGGGACCGAAAAACACATCCTGGAGACCTTCGCCACGCCGCTCCGCCTGCTCGCCGTGCCGCTCGGCTCGCGCAACGTCGCCGCCGGGTACGTGCTGCTGCAAGAGGACAAGCCCTCCGCCACGCCTGCCGAGCCAGGGGTCGACCCGCCGATCGATGGGATCATTCGCCTGCTCGCGACGGTCGCCGCGACCGCGATCGCCATGCTCGCCGAGCGCGAGCGCGCCCAGCGGGGAGGCGCCGCGATCAAGGATCCGACGTCGAGCGCGTATTCGTTCGCCTATTACGTCGACGTGGCCGGTCGGGAGATCGGGCGCGCGCGGCGGTATGGGCGACGGTTCGCCATCATCACGATGGTGGCCGAGCCGGTCCCGGGGCAGCCGGCCTTGAGCCCGACCGAATTCGCCGACCGTCTGCTCAGCACCGTGCACGACACGGACGTGCTGGCGCGCGTGGACGAAAACGAGTTCCATCTGCTCCTGCCCGAAACGAGCGGGCTCGGCGCCCACGCCTGCCGTCGGCGCATCGCGAGGCTCGGCACGGGGGACAAGTCCACGACGAGCCGGGCGCTCCTCGTGGGCGGGGCGGCCTTTCCGCACGACGGGCAGGACCTCGGCAAGTTGCTCCGCGTGGCACGTCTACGCGCCGAGGCGAGCAAGACGTCGGTGGTCCATCGCCTCGATCCGGATTCGGCCACGGTGCCCCATCTGCTCGAGATGCTCATCTGGGAGACGGTGAACGCGGCGCCCGCCCGGCAGACGTCGGCGGTGCGGCCGGTCGAGTTCGGGGTGGCCGAGGCCCAGGCCCTCGCTCAGTCGGTGGTGGCCGATGCGTTGCGTGGTGGTGCGGCGACGATCGTGGTCGCGCACCATGCCGATCTTTGCCTGGGCGCGGCGGTGCGATCGGCGCTCGGTCACGACGCCGAGACGATCGCGCTCCATGCGCTCGATTTGCGTGGCGTTCCGGGCTGCGAGCGGATCGAGGCGCTGGCGATCATCGCCGAGCACGGGGCCTATGCGCTCGTGGCGCGGAACGACGACGGCGTTTTGCGTGGCGCGCACGCGGCCGATCCGCTCCTCGCCGACGTGCTCGCCGATCGGCTCGGCCGCGCCGCCGGTGTGCGGGTGATCGGATAAGGTAGGGCCATGTCGCGACGCGTTCTCCTCGTGGACTCCGATGTCGACGCGCTCGGCGCGCTCGCCTCCGCGCTCCGAGCCATGGGCCTCGTGGTGGCGAACGCAAACGACATGGAGAGCGCCCTCGAGCAGGCCTACCAGGCCCGGCCCGACGTGGTGCTCGCGTCACGGGACGCCGAGCGCGGCGGCAAGGTCCGCGAAGCGTTGCGGGCCAAGGCCGAGTTCGCCGACATCCCGGTCCTCTTCCTGGTCGACAAGCCGACGGACCCCCAGGCGGAGCTCGAGACCGACGAGGTCCTGCGCGTGGACGTCGACCACATCGTCTCGCGTATCACCGAGGTCTCGCGCCGGCTCTCCCGCCCGCCGCTGCCGCAGGACATCCGCGGCGACCTGGAGCAGGTGCCGCTCGTCGACATGCTCCAGCTCCTGGCGATGAACCGGCGCACGGGGTCCTTGACGATCACGACGCTGCGGGGTCCCGGCGAGGTGCGCCTGGCCGAGGGGCAGATCGTGGACGCGATGTTCAGCCGCCGGACCGGGGAACGCGCGCTCTATCGGCTTTTGGCCGAGCGTCGTGGCCGCTTCGCGTTTTCGCCCGGCGACCCGCCGAGCATACGCCGCATCCAGGCCTCCACGAACGCGCTTTTGATGGAGGCGATGCGGCAGGTCGACGAGCTCAACGCGCGTCGGGCGAGCCTCGCGCCCGACGGGGAGGTCTTCGCCCAGTCGGACCTGGCGAGCCTCTCGGGCCTGCTGGACGGCCCGGAGTCGATGCCGGATCCCGTGTCGATGGGGGGCAAGGTCTTCGAGCTTTTGCGGATGCCGCGCAGCATCGACGAGCTGCTCGACGAGATCGACGGTCCGGACCTGGAGATCCTCGACGCCCTCGCCTTCCTCAAGAAGAGCGGCAAGCTGAAGACGATCCCGCTGGCGACGTTGACGACGCCGCTGGCGACGCCGGAGCAGATCCCGGTGCTGCGATCGCTGGCGACGCGGCTCGTGCGGCCTGGGTTCACGGCGCCGCCGCGGCTGACGCTGGCGACGAGCCCGCAGCGGCTCAGCGTGCTCGCCTATTCGATGCGTCGGATCACGGACGTGGTGGTGGCGCCCGAGCCGACGTCACGCGCGCCCTTGCCGCGACCGCTCGGAACGTTGCGGCTGGGCGAGGGCGTGGAGGTGGCGGTGATCGGGCTGCCGACGGACGAGACGCTGGCGCCGACGTGGGCGCTTTCCTTGCCGGGCACGGCGGCGGTGATCCGGGTGGGCGACACGGAGCGGGCGGCGCTGGAAGCACATTGCGAGGCGGTGGAGGTGATGCTGCTGGAGGCCGACGGGTTGATGGGGGCCTTCGACCCGACGATCCCGGCAGAGCTGGCGGCGCTACTCAGGGCGGCGCTGGAGGCGGCGGCGGGGGG
>JANMGF010001200.1:0-3665 GCA_031374535.1 Polyangium sp. (in: bacteria) | reverse complement strand
GTCGACGAGGAGAAGGCGGATCAGACGAGGAAGGCCGCGGATCCGCGCAGAAAGCAGCTCACCTTGTTCTGACCTTCGGTCCGGCAGGCGCGGCGCCTCGCGTGTGTGGTACGCTCGCCTCCGCCGATGATCCTCGAATGTCGTCATTGCGGCGCGCCTCTCGACGTGAAGGCCGACGTCACGCTCACGAAATGTCGCTACTGCGGCGTCACGAGCGAACGCCGCCTCCTGCGCACGATCGCCCAGGAGACGCCGCGGGATTACCACCCGCCGAAGGTCTGGGTCCCTCCCCCGCACGTCGCCGCCCCCTCGAACCAGCCGCTCCGGTACCATTCCGGCGGGGTGCGGCTCGCGATTGTCGGGTCCGTGGCCGCCGCCATCCTGGGGCTCGCCGTGAGCGTCGCCGTCGTGGGCAAGCTCCGCCTGCCCGGGGGCTCGGGCTCGGGCGTCGCGGGGGCGTTCGCGTCGGGCGTGACGCCCAAGGACCTCGTGGGCGTACGGATCGACCAGACGCAGGCAAACCTCGCGCGGGCGCTCGCGGGGCGCACCGCGGGCGTCATGGTCACCGTGCCCTTGAAGCACGAGCGTTACCAGTTCGTGTCGTTCCTGTGGAACAAGGACGAGCCCGAGTATCCGTGGAGCTTCACCTTCGTCCCGCAGAGCGGCGTGGCGGCCGATCCACGCTTGATCGAGGCCCTCGGGAGCCGCCTTCACGGCGGCCTGAAGGACGGGAGCTGGTCCTTTGCGGGCCTCGTCTCCGTGTACGCCGACGCGAAGACCGGCAGCGTGGGTGCGTCGATCCAGCAGCAACTCGGGCCCAAAAAACGCCTGAATCCACGCTCGAAAGAGCAACTCGTCGCCCTGTGGAAGGTCGTCCTCGGCGCGGTCTTTGGCCTCTCCACGAGCCCCACCCCCGAGGAGTCCCGCGAGCTTCTGGGCGCGCCGCACCCCTTCGCCTCGCTCGCGACGATCGATCCCACGACCCCCGTCGACAAGGCCGCCGAGACCTTGACCCGCAAGTTCCCGGGCGCGAGCGCCACGACCTTCATCAACCTCGATATCGTCGTCTCCGTGGATCACCCGCTCCTGCGCGAGGTCGAGCTCACCTTCCGCAACGAGAAGGGGGGCACGATGTCGGGCGCGCACATGCGGGGAACGCAGGGTTTTCCAGGTCGCCGCGAGGCCTTCGTCGCCTGCCTCGAGGGCAAACTCGGTAAGCCCGACCTGAGGGATCGGGATTACGTGAACAAGAAACGCGATTATTCCTTCACGGCGGGCAAGGCCCGGGTCCATATCGCGGAAGAGACCACGAACGTCTCGGGCGTGGGACAACACATCCTGCCCGCGGACTGGGCAAAAATCATCGGCGCGGTGGGAGCCTGCCGCTAACCTCCTCCGAGCGTACCTTGCAGAACATCATCAAGGTCTTCGAGAACAACCACATCGACCCGCCGTGGGCGCACGTCTTCGTCTTCGCGCTCGACGTCACCATGATCCTCGCCATCGCGTTTTGCATACGCGAGATCCGGCGGGCGCGGCGCGCGGCCGCCGAGGCGGATACCGTGATCAAGCCCGGCGCGCCGCTCTTCGAGGGGGCGCGGTTCGTCGCCGGCACGGTCGAGCTCGCGCAGGGCGAGACCGACGCCGTGCGGGTCACGGTCACGCAGGACGGGAGCGAGCACAGTTCGAAGAACGGCACCACGCACACCTGGACGGAGGTGGAGCGCGAGACCCGCGCGCGGCCTTTTTATCTGCGTCACGGGAGCGGCGCCCGCATCCGCGTGGAGCCGCCCGAGGACGTGCTCCTGGTCGACAAACTCGATCAAAAAGAATGGCATGACGCGTTCCGGCGCCGCCTGCGCGCAGAGCTTTTGCCAGGCGAATGGGCCGTGGTCGAGGGCCGGCTCCACAAGGCGCCCGATCCCGAGGGGACGGAGACGGTCGGGTATCGCCAGGCCAACGCGATGGGCTGGACGATGAAGCCCTCGCCCCGCAAGGGGATGCATGTATCGACGGAGGACCTCTCGCGGCGCCACTCGCTGCGCGCGCGCGCATTCGAACGAACGTGCCGCTGGGTGGTCTTGCTCGCGCTCCTCATGAACGTCCCGCTCTCGACCTACCGAGCGCGCGTTTTTTTCGGCGAAAACACGGTCTTGACGTACTTCGGCAAAACGACGTACGAGACGTACGACAGCAAGCGACGCTCGACTCTCCATTACGCCGTCCAGGTGGGGAACGAACCAGAGCCCGACGCGACCCACTACAAAGCCATCACCATCGAAATCGACGAAGACGACCACAATACACTCGTGTACGACAAGGCCCTGATCTGGATGCGGGTCGTCCCTGGCGTCCCGATGGCCATGGCGCTCGGGCAAGGCAGCTCCGTGAAGACGTTGCTCTGGGCCATCGCCGGAGCAATCGTAGGGCTCGCCCTCTACCGCACGCGCAAGACCCACATGTATCGCCGGTGGTACGAGTCGCGCGTCCTCGAAAAAGGCACGGGGAAGCTCGCCGCGCCGACGAACGAGCGTTTCCTCTCCGACGACCCGATCGCGCGGGAGGAGCGGCGAGCGCGGCACATCGAGCAGCGGGCTCCGGCGCGGCCCGCCTTGCCCATCGAGATCGACTGAACGTCAGGCTTCGGCCCCGGCCTCGGCTTTCGGCCGCAACATCGCGAGCAAGACGTCGGCGTCGGGGACCTCCTCCGTCGGCACGAGGCGCTTGCCCCCGCGCTGCAAACGCACCTCGATCCATCGCGACGCGAGCTTCGCGCGCCGGATCTCGCTGCGCGGGACTGCATCCCCTTCCCCGACAAAAAGGCGCGTCGCGTCGATCACACAACGCCCGAAAAACGCGCGTCCCCCTTCAGCGATCTGGCGCTCGGCCTCCTCCAGCCGTTGCTCGAAGGTGCGGGACTGGATCTCGCGGCCGAGCACGTAGGGGTTCCGGACGGGCGTCGGCAGCCGCAGGCGATCCCCGCCGCGATCGTCGATCCAGAGCGCCGAGACCTGCGGCGGCGCGTCGCCGAGCGCCTCCCAGAAGAGGCCACCCACCGACGTGACGTCGACCCAGCGCACGTCCTTGGCCTCCTTGCCGCGCCCGATCCGCAGCCCCTCCTCGTGCACCACCACGCGTTGCCCGCGCGCCCGCACGAAATGGGAGAAGGCCCAGACCCCGAGCGCGCCGAAGACGAGCGCCGCCGCGCCGAACACGAACACGGTCGTGATCCCCAGCGCTTCGTCTCGGGGCGTGAAAAACAGGGGTACGGCGATGCAATCGAGCGCCACGAGCGAGCAGAAGAGCCCGACGCCGATTCGAATGCCCTGCTGCGCGATCGAGACCGGGTGCTCCGAGACGAGCGCGCCCAGCGGATCGGCTTCGCGGTACGGAGTCTGGGAGCGCACGGCCGAGACGATACCACAAGCCGGACGGTCTTACTTCGTGATGTCGAGCCTCTTGCCCTTGGGGGGCCCGTCGATATCCGCGAAGAAATCGTTGCCCTTGTCGTCGACCACGATGAACGCGGGGAAATCGACGACCTCGATCTTCCAGACCGCCTCCATCCCGAGCTCGGGGTACTCGAGGACCTCGACCTTCTTGATGCAGTCCTTGGCTAGGCGCGCGGCCGGTCCGCCGATCGAGCCGTGGTAGAAGCCGCCGTG
>JANMGF010001168.1:0-1673 GCA_031374535.1 Polyangium sp. (in: bacteria) | reverse complement strand
CGACGTGCTTCTTGTGGTTGAAGCGGATCGTGAGCGTCTGCGGCGGGTAGATCTCCTCGCTCGGGACGGGGCTCGCCGCCGAGCCGGGAGGCATGAACGCGAGCGGGGTCTCCGCGTCGTTCGGCATCGGGAAGAGGCCGGTCTTGTAGCCTCCTGGGGGCGGCGCGGGCGGCGTCGCAGCGTCCGCGGGCGTGCTCTCGCCGGGCGGCGTTTCGGGGGCCGGCTCCGCGGAGGCGTCGGGCCCCACGAGGCCGAGGAGCAGCGCAGACAAACACGCCACGAGGGCGAGCCAGCCAGGGAGCGGGCGACCGTTCGATCGACGAGCTCTGCGCGTGCGTGACGAATCAGGGCTTCGCTTGGAGGCGTTCATCATCAACCGCCGAGCCTCAAGTTGAGGAGCGCCACGATGCGGAAGCGCTGTCCGACGAGCCGGTTCATGTCGTGCTCCCACTCGATCCGAACGTCGGCTTGCTGTACGGGCCGCACGCCCGCGCCGAGCACGTATCCGAACGACGTCGCGCCCCGATCGGGCCGCAGAGGATCGTTCCAGTCGTAGAGCGAGACGCGACCGCCGACGCGGTAACGCCCGCCGTCGAAGCGCTTCTCGCCGGAGAGATCCGCGCCCCCGGTGTGCCCACGCGCGCCGACCTGCATCATGCCGCGCAGCCCGACCTCACCCGTGCCGAAGCGGTACCGACCCGAGAGGTTCGCGAGCGCGTCGATGGTCGTCGAGATCGCGCGGTTGTCGGGGTTGCGCGTGAACGTCTTCGTGTTCCCCGGATCGATCTCCTGGTCGCCGCTGCAGAGCCCCGAGGCCCTGCACTGCTCGGTGCCGAACGTCTCGGGATCCCCGTCGGCCATCCAGAGGCGAACGCCGCCGTACGCCGAGACGTCGAGCCTCTGCGTCGGCGCGACCCACACGCGCGCCGTGGCCGTCGTGATCGGGCTCTTCGTGAACCAGTTGAAGATCGAGTCCGCGTCGAAGGTCGGCACGAAGTAGTCGAGGTCCGCGCCTACCGTCACGCGTTTGCCCAGGTACGCCTCGAGGCCGCCGTAATACGAGCCGACGATCTGGTTGTAGAAGTCGTACGTGAAGCCGCCCTTGATCGCGCCGAGGTTATTCTTGTTCAGATCGAGCGCGTACCCGAGCCGATCCTGCGACACGCGCATGCCCTTCGCGGTGCGGTATCCGCCCGTCGGATCAGGGAACTGCTGCGTCACCGAGGTGCCCGTGTTGTAGACGCGTCGGTACGAGAGACGTCCGTGCACCCAGCTCGGACCGTTGCTCTCGAGCGCGAAGCCGAACGCGGGCGCGGGCTGCGTGTACTGGTACGACGGATAGTCCGTCACGCTCGGCTGATCGGCCGCCGTGCCGAAGCCCGCGTGGTTGCCACGCCAGACGCCCTGTCGCTCGTAGCGCGACGTCGACAGCGGCAACCCGCCGCGTTGCTCGAGTCCGCCGTAGACCTCGGCCTGCAAGAAATACGGCGTCGTCACGCGCGCGAGCGCTCCGTCGAACGACCACCAACCGAGCGAATCGACGACGTACTGGCGACCCGCGCGGAAGCCGACCCAGCCATTCAGCAGGTTGCGGCCTTCGACGTACGCGTACATCAGATCGACGGGCGCGAGCTGGAGGCCTGGCACGAAACGCACGCCGGGCCCGGCCTCGG
>JANMGF010001146.1:0-3975 GCA_031374535.1 Polyangium sp. (in: bacteria) | reverse complement strand
CGACGTGGAGGTCGGTCAGGTGGGCAATGCGGAGATGCGAGAGGTGCTCGGCATACCGCGCCGGGCCGGCGAATCGACGAACCTGGATGCGGGTCATCGCGCGGGCGACCGCCGCGGGCGAGGTCGTCGTGTCGTCACCGGGAAGGCGGCCGCGGTACTGCTCGAGGAGCAAACCGTCGGAGGGAGGGGTGCTCGGCACGAGGAAACAGTATAGGGCGCGCGGACGTACAAGCTATGGCTTTTGCCCGTGATTCGCTGCTCGCTCGTGCATCGCCGGGAGCCCTCCAGCCCTTTCGCGCTGTCCACTTTACCCGCGCCTGTGCGTGGTCTAGCGTCGAGACCTCGGACGTCGGGCGACGATGGAGGAACGGGGAGAGCGCGGTGCCTTCCGGAAGGCGTTCGCGGAGAAGCCGTGGCTCCGGGTGTTGCTCGTGGTGGCGTCGCTGCTCGCGATCGTCGCGCTCTTGTGGCCGGGTCGAAAGGAACCCGCGAAGGTGACGTGGGAGGATCTCGTCCTGCCGCTCGCGCCTGGAGCGGCGATCACGCGTGGGTATCACCTGTCTCCTCCGCGACGCGGCGAGGAGCAGGACGTGGTCTTCACGGCGCGGCGCGAGGCGGGGCCGAGCGGGCCTGCCGGTCGGATCGAGGTGCACGTCGTGGACCGGGGGCGATGGCCCGGCGTGCGCGAGACGAAGAGCTTCGGCGTGGCGTACGAGACGCCGCGATCCAAGGCGTCGATCGAGGATCTGGAGGCGGTGACGCAGGCGCTCCGGGACGCGATCGACCGGAACGACACGCGGCTCGGTCCGGTCGCGTCGATCCCGCTGGCGGCGGAGCCTACGCAGCCGGTCGTGGTGCGGGTGCTGCTGCGGCTCGAGGGCAAACGAGCGGTTTTCGTGCCGGCGCTCCTCGCGCTGGTGATGGGGCTCCTCGGCTCGTTGCGGAGGGGTGACGCGTTCGCCGCAGCGGCGATCTTCGGTCTCGGTCTCGTGCTGCGGATCGTGCACCTCGACCTGCCGTTCTCGCATGATCAGGACGTGCAGCGGCTCTTCACGGGCGCGCTGCCGCTCGGCGAGATCTTGACGGGCAAGGGGCTCCTGGATCGGCATCCGCCGCTCTGGTTCGTCGTGCTGCACGTGGCGGGGATGTTCGGGGATTCGGAGGCGGTGATGCGCGCGCCGGCGGCGATCGCAGGGGCGCTCGTCGGGCCGGCGATCGTGTGGGGCGCGAGGCTCGTGCGAGGGCGCGCGGGGCCCGTCGGGGCGATCGCGGCGCTCGTCGTGGCCGTGAGCCCGGAGCTCGTCTTGCACGCGCGTCAGGTGAGCGAGATCCCGCTGTTCGGGCTGCTCGTGGTGGTGACGTGTTCGCTCGCGACGCGGCTCGCGGAACGGCCTTCGCGAGCCGTGCGGATCGGGCTCGCGCTATCGACGGCGCTGCTCGCGTGGACGTATCACCTGGCGCCGCTCGTGATCGTGGGCGTGCTCCTGGGGATCGCGGCGGCACGCAAGCCGATGCGGGACGTGGCTCTCGGCATGGGTGTGGGCTCGGCCCTGGGAGCACCGGCGCTCGTGCTCCTCTGGGTGACGGTCGTGCGGGATCACGGCGCGCGTGAGGTCGCGGAGCGGTTTCCGGACCTCGCGTGGGGAAGCCGCGCGCCCCTCGCGATGCTCCTCGGGCTCCTCGGGGAAGCTTTTTCGTGCGTCGGCCCTGCCGTGCCGGTTCTCGCAGGGATCGCTGCGCTCCTCGGGCTCCGGGCTCCGCGCTGCACGGGGCCCGTCGTGGCCGTGGGCGCTTCGCTCGTGACCGCGATCGGCGTCGCGCTCGTCGCGAAGGTGGCGCGCGTGCAGGCGTATTATTTCGCGGCCGTGGCGCCGGCGCTCGCCTACGCGCTCGCGGTGGCGCCACATCGGGACGTCCCTGCGTGGTTCTGGTCGGTGCTCGGCGGCGCGGCGCTGTCGATGTGGATCGTCATGGGCGGGCCTTCGCCGCACACCACGTACCTGCCGGACACGGACGCCTTCATGCCACGTTTCGTGGCGATGGCCGCGAGCCGATCGGAAAAACGGTTCGTCACGGTCGCGCATTACGACACGACCTTGCTCGCGTATTACCTCCAGCGCGCCGCGAAGACGCCCGCCTCCTGGCCGGGGAACGAGGCCTCGGGCGAGTTTGTCCTGGAAGAAACGGGGCACCGGATCCTGCCGCTCGCGCAGGTGCACGGGCTCGACGATCGATCGGGCGAGGCGGCGCGGGACAGGCTACGCGCGGCGATCGCGGAGGGGCCGACGCTGGTGATCGAGCGGGATGCGTTCGTCCTCGCGCCCGTGCACGACGAGCTTTCGCGATGCGAGGTGCTGATGGAGGCGCCGTCGGCGCGGCTCCTTGCGTGCGGCGGTGGAGAGGCGCGATGACGGAAGGCGGGGAGACGAAAAAACGCGAGGCGGCGCGGCGGCTCCGGCTGCTGTTCGGGCGTTTCGCGGACAGCTCGCTGGGACGGCCGCTCGAAGGGGACGAGGTGCTCACGCGGATCGACGAGGATCTTTCGTTCCTCTACGATCGCGCGTTCCGGCGGGGGCCGTCGAACGAGGGCGCACGTGGAGCGGGGCTCGGGCCGAGCGTGCTCGCTCCGCCTTCATGGCTCACGAGCGTGGAGGAGCTTTTTCCGCCGGAAGCACGCGTGGTGCTGGAGGAGGACGCGGCGGCGCGACACGGGCTCGCGGCGATGCTCGAGGATCCGGCGGCGCTCGCAGCAGTGACGCCCTCACCGGCGATGCTCGCGTTGCTCGTGCGGCTGCGGGGTCAGATCCCGGAATCCTCGCTCCCCGCGGCGCGGCGGCTGATCGAGGACGTCGTGCGGGATCTCTCGCGCGCGCTCGCCAGGGATCTCGCACCTGCGTTGAACGGGGCATCGGGGACGCGGGGTCGCACGAGCCTGCGGGTGCTCGCGAACCTCGACGCGCGGCGCACGGTGCGGGAGAACCTGCGAAACTACGATCCCACGCGTGGGGTCCTCGGCGTCGAGCGGCTCGTGTTCCGGAGGCGCTACGAGCGGCACACGCGCCTCCGGCTGATCGTGCTGCTCGATCAGTCCGGCTCGATGGTCGACAGCGTCGTCCAGGCGGCGATCCTGGCGGCGATCTTCGCGTCGGTCCCGTCGATCGATCTTCGGCTCGTGGCTTTCGACACGCACGTCGTCGACATGACGGAGATCGTGCGAGATCCGGTGGAGGTGCTTTTTGCCCTCCAGCTCGGAGGTGGGACGCTGATCGAGCGGGCCGTGGGGTATGCGGCGACGCTGGTTTCGGAGCCTCGGCGCACGCTGGTCGTGTTGATCTCGGATTTTCGCGAGGGAGGATCGCTCGGCGCGCTCGTCACGCGGGCGAAGGATCTGCTCGACGCGGGCGTGACGGTGCTCGGGCTCGTGGCTCTCGGCGAGAAGGGCTCCGGCGGCTTCGATCGACGCGTGACCGGGGCGCTCGCGGCGCTCGGAGTGCCTGTCGACGCGATGACACCGCGGGAGCTCGCGGCGTGGGTGGGGCGTCATGCGCGTGGAGGCAACACGTGACGATCCGCGACGAAACGCTGGCCGGGATGCGTCGCGCGGCGGCGCAGAGCGAGCTCGTGGCCGTGCCGATGGGCGCGGGGGTCGCGCGGGTCGGACGAGCGACGGTCCGGTGGCGTGAGGGCCGCGTCGCGTGTGATTGCCCGATGGGGGACGCGCCCTCGTGTCTGCATCGGCTCGTGGCGCGGGGGGAGACGCGGACGAACGATCTCGGCGGTGGCGTGGAGGCCGCGGGAAAACCGTCGGTCGTGCTCCCGCAGGAAACGACGGGCGAGCGGCTCTCCGCCGAGGATGTCGCGCGGTTCGGCCCGATCCTGGCGGAGGTGCAAACGCTCGCGGCCGAGCTTGTGACCTTTGGCCTGCGGCGGGCGGCGCGTGTCTCGGGTGATCGGGTGCGAGGGCTCGCCGCGCGC